>NZ_CP085325.1 GCF_020614395.1 Salarchaeum japonicum
TCTCGTCTGTCCCGCCCAGCTTTTGCACTGAATCTCGCTGTTCAAGTCAGGGTGGTCGTTCAACAACTGCAGATCACGTATAATTCGTAATTTACGAAATCTACGAAATAGACGCCTGACACAGATTTATGTGTGATCTCCGTGAATTACGAGATATGCCACCACTGATGTGGAACGGAAAACGAAGGGAGAGCCCGTTAGTCTCGCAAGAAAGACCTATTCAATTCAGAGGCCATGATCGTAATGTGCACAAATTACGTCTAATTCGCGATGGTCGTGATTCTGGTGACTCTCGTCAATTGCGTACAACTCGTGATTTACGCAATTTGCAGAGTCGCCACATGATACGAAATATACGTAAATCACGGAATGCACGGACTATGTGTACCCCACGAGCTAGCACGTCAATCAACGGTGATCGAGATGGCGAATAGGCTCACAGTTGCGATGCAGAAGGGGGGCGTTGGGAAATCAACCACCACAATCAACGTCTGTGGAGCGCTCGCGTGCGCAGAAGCGCTCGCCGACGAGAACGATGTCCTGCTCGTCGACGCTGATCCACAGGGGTTCGCCACAATCACACTCGGCTTCCGAGATTATTACGTGAGCGGTGACGCCGTCTCGTTGTACGACCTTATGCTCGATTTCGAGCGGTTTAGTGAGGTTAATGACATTATACAGTCACACGAGGAGTTCGATGTCCTTCCTGCTCACGGGAGTAATTTCAAGCTCGAACGTGAACTCTGGTCGGCAAACCGGTCGCTCGAACGACTCGATATGATCCTTGATGAGGTCGAAAGCGATTACGATTACATGCTAATCGATTCGCCACCGAATCTTGGACCACTCGCCGACGGAGCACTTCTCGCGGCAGAAAACGTTCTCTTTGTCTCGCGAGCGGATTCGATCGCGACCTTCTCAATGAATCTCCTCACCCAGGAGATCACCCAGCTCGAACGAGAATTCCAGCGCGATATCGGCATCGTCGGCGCTGTCGTGAACGCAGTGACGAGAAACAAAATCAGCGATGACCGCCTTGACTGGTTTTTGGATAACCTCGGCGAAGAGAACGTCTTCATCGTCCCAGAGACCGTCGCCATCGAAGGGGCGTTCAACCAAGGACATTCAGTATACGAATTCGAGCCATCGAACCGCCACCGCAATCAGAAGGCCGAAGAAGTACGGGAGATCTACGACCGCCTCGCCGATCACGTGGAGGGACACTATGCCTGAAGAAGACGACGACGCCCTTGGACAAATGCTCGGGGATCGAATCAAGGGGACCAAGGGTGACGCAGCGGATGAAGAGCGAGACACAGAGGAGCTCAGCAATGAAGTTGAAACAGAATCTGCCTCGGGTAGTGATACCAGCGGAGCAACGTCCCCAGACAATACGGAATCTGCGCAAATTACGCAATCTACAGATGAGTCTTCTGAGGATGACGAAAATGGGAACGGGACAGAGTCAGAGACGGAAGAAGGCACCGTCCGGTCTCGCTCCCCGTTCCCGCTGTACGTGACTCCCGACTTGAAAGAGACTGTGCAGAATCGCTTCGAGAAGTTCAATGCTCAGCGGACACTAAACGATGAGGCTCAAGTCGAGAAACACAAGCACTTCATGGAGGGCTTGTTACGCGCTGGACTCGATCATCCTGAACTAGAAGAGTACGTCCTTGACGAATTCAAAGACGACTGAACACTAACTCGCTGGCTCACAGACCGAGTTTTTCTCTGATACGACTCAACCCCTTCTTCGGACCGATACATGGCCAGAGGTACGTAATCAGAGCGAACGAGAATCAGACGCAACCACACTGGCGAACGCGACGTTCTGTTGCACCTGCTCGATCTCCACGGTCGGCTGCTGGCCGGGTTGGGTATCGGGGACGATCACGACGTAGCCGCGGTCGACTTTCGCGATCCCGTCACCCTGATCACCGACCGTTTCGATTGTCACCTCGCGTACTTCACCCTCCTCAACAGGCGGCTCAGGAGATTCACGCTGATGGTCAGGCTGGGCACGACCTGCGGACGCGGACTCGTGCTCATCCTGCGCCGACGTGGGTGCGTCGAAGACAGCGATCCGATACGTTTCTCCGAGAGAGACAGCGTCATAGCTGAGTTCTCCAGACGGAACCTCGAGAACGTATGTCCCGTCCCGCTCGTGAACAGTCGCGCTGAAAACAGAGCGAAGCGAGTCCGGAATTTCGACCATTCGATAGTCTATACCTGGCTAGTAGAGAACTTAACTCCACGGAAGCGGCATAAGACAGTGACCTCCTGTACTGTCGGTTGTTCGGTCCACCACCTCGGGGGCAAGCCCCGTGTATCCGCCTCGGACCGCTTGTGAAGCCACCGTTCTGCCACTATTGAACCGTGAAATAATGTGGTCTTGTTCGTACAGCCACATAGGAGCTACAAGCATCGCGTCGAAAGAAATTAACCAACACATCGACTCATCAGACAGTCTGTTGGTTAACGCCGTGAAATACGGTGGTCTCAAAAAGAATTCGAGAGGGTAACTGAATCACCGATCGGGACAGAGAATCCGACGACAGCCTACGAGTAAGCGTCGTTGAACTCCCGTTCACGGCGCATCAGCTCCTCGACACCGTGCTCGAGAATACCCCACCCCATTGCCGTCGGCCGATAGTACGTGTAAAAACCCTGGCTGTCGGCGGTCCGTCGCTGGCGCTTGTCGACAAGCCCGACGTCGACCAGTTCGTCGAGATGATAGTGGAAATTGTGAGATTCGACATCGACCGCGGTCTTGAGATCGGCAGCACTCAGTTCCTCATTGGCGACGAGCGTGCGGAGGATCCGGAACCGCGTCGGGTGGCCGATCGCCTGTTGCATCGCGAGGTACTCCTCGAGCGTCAGCCCGCTCTCTTCGGGAAGCGGCGGGTCCGGCTGACGAACCTCCTCTGTTGGCTGGCGATCGGTTTCGGACATTTGGGGGTGCCTCAGGTCCTACGTTGGGACGCCACCTACTTAGTCGTTCTCGACTAGAATATTCCTGAGAACACCGATATTTATATACTACCGTTGCGAATGAACGAGTCGAATGCGGCAACGGATTATCGATAATCTCCCCCGTGCCGCCGGTGATTCAGATGCGCTCGCCCCAGTCCGGCGGGAACAGTTTCTCGTCTATCTGATGGGCCCATATCGGACATTCGACGTCGACGCGCTACTGCCGACGGACGCCGATGTCGAAACCGATGCTCCATCGTTTGCGACGTGGGACGAGACCAGCGGCGAGCACGCCGAAGACGAGGTCTTGCGGCTCCTGCAGGAGACGCGGGACTGCCTCCGCGACCGCGGGTTTAATGCCTTTCTCGCAATCGACGTCGGGATTCCGCTCGACGAGATGGATGCCGCCACACAGAGTATCGCCTTTGCGCAAGCGAGTAATGCAACGATCTTCATCGCTCCACAGGTCGGCGACAACCTCGGTGTCGGGATCGAGATCGGGAGCGTCCTCGAGGATATGCTGTCGACAGCTGGAATGCAGGGGCCGGCGGCCGATGCAACGCCACCAACGCGTGCGCGACGGGTTATGGTCGCGACCGAACCATCGGTTCGAAGTGCGATGCTTGGCGCCGTCCACGCGCGCTGGGATGCCAGTGTCCGGACGTTCACCGATGCCGCGGACTGCTGTCGGCTCTGCGCACAGTTCTGTACCCACATTCAGAACGAGGAACTCTACGGCTCGCTCGACCGTCTGGACTGATCGGACTCGCGGTCACCCCGGGAAGACCTCTTCGCCGGAGCTGCTGCGAGAGTCACCCGAGAGCAATACTCATTGTACTTATTGTACCTCAGAACCAGTTCGAAAGCTCGTGAGTTCGTCGATTCGGTCTTCCAAGTCTTCGATCTCACTGCGGAGGACATCTGCCTCCTCGCTTTCAGTGGCCGCGAGTCGGTCCTTCAATCCCTGCAATCGCGTCTCTTTCACGTCCTCGTTGACGTCGGCTTTCCTGACGTACGCCCGCTCTTCGATATCGTAGACGTCCTGCTCGTGGAGGTCAGTCACGTCAAGTGCGTCTTCGACCTTGTCCGGGTCGACGCCGAGGACACGATCCTGATCGATACCGGCGTCCTCCAACGCAGCGAGGACCTCTGTGTCGTCCTTCAGTGACTTCGACCGGCGCGAAGTTCGTTGGACGGAGCCGTACTGGGCATGAACTGGCTGGTCGTGATGGACTCGATCAAGGAGGGTATCGGCGATGTCTTTCCGAAGGTCGTTCGCGCCACGTTGCACATCCGAGAGTAGCGTGTAAAGATCGATGAGTGTCTCCGTATCCAGGGTGTCCATGCTGGTCGGATCGTGGCGTTCTAATTCATCAATCAACAGGAGTGCATCAGCATAGACGCCGACATCCGGCTCAGTTCTATCGTCAGTCTCGGTAGGGCCTTCACCAATCACCTGGGTGGCAGTCGGGGCGTCCGTTTCACCGAGGATCCCAGCGTCTTCGTCAATCTCGAATTGCGGATGAAGCGTTAGCACGGCCGCATAGGGTTCGGCATCCGGGGGAAGCCGGTCAAGTTCAAAGCCGCCACCCGCATCCTGAACGCGTCGATAGAGCGTTTCGAACTGGTCGCGCTGGAGCGGCTGAGAATCATCCGAGTCCAGAATTTCGATGATGACGCGGTATTCCTGTGAATCGGTAATACGAAACTGGGTGTGAGAAAGCGGTGTAATGAGAGTGGCCTCCGGAGAACGCTCCTCGGCCGCTTCGAGGAGCGTGTGCCAGTTCTCACTGAACGACATATCTATACTCTCGCTGCTGAGAGCTTAAAATCCCCAGTTCGCCCAGATTGCAGGGTGGTCAGAGCTGTCGACAGAAGCTCGTCATACTGGCGTACATCCCTATAGCGATCCACTCTCTCCGAACAACTCATCAATACTGTCGGTACGCATACCCGCATCAACACCGAAGCGGACGAGCTGTCGCCGAAGCCACGCGCATACTTGTACGAACGGGTAGTAAAATCGGCTATGACGGATGAGAATGAGCCGGTCCAGCATTGCACGGTGGATGAGCCGGTGAATCTCCCGACAGCACTCGAGGCAGCCGCAATCGAGTATCTCGACGTCGACGACCAGCGGACGATCGTGATCTATCAGCAGGCGATTCTGATGGTTATCGCCAGTAAGGGACAAGCAACGGCAGCGCGGGAATTTGCAGTCGAACTCTGGGAGGAGCCACCGGACGGCCTTCCTCGCGACCCGGATGATCTCATCACAGCATTCCTCGATGAGCTACTGGCGACCACCGATACAACTCGCGTTGAGTACTGAATTTCGTCTACTGTAGAAGGCTATGGACGAGAAGGATGTCCGAACTCAAGAAGGGAGCTATCGCGAAGTCTTATTCTATATGGTTCCCTTGTTGTTATTCACGATCATAATATGTCCCTCGAACGAACTGACATCCGGACTAATACTCCTCGTCTCATCGAACACATACGTGACAACTACGATGTCAGCCGACCACCAACCATCGTTGAACCCATCCAGAACTCGCAGGACGAGTATGCAAACCAGATGGATGCAGGCACACTCGACGAGGGGCGAACGCTCCGCATCACGTTCCGCGTAAACGTCGACGAGCGTTACGCGGAGATTACCGACAACGCGGGCGGCATGTCGCGCGAGGTGATGGCCGACGTGGTCCCCGAGATCGACACGACCTCCGCAGAGAAAGCCAGCGGGAAGAACGTCGGCTCCGAGGGTCGCGGCCTGTTCGCCGTCGCCGCGAGCACCGAGAAGCTGTATATTGAGACGCTGAACACCGATGGCGAACGCCTTGCCACCATCCTCTTCCCGGAGGACGGCACCACACTCCCCGAGCCCGTGCCGCCCCGTGAGATCGCGGACGACCCCGAAGAGGACGTCATCCAAGACGCGCCCCAACTCGCCGGCCCGGAAGGAACGCTGCTGAAACTGGTCGGCCTCGAACAGAGCGCGCTCAATACGCTTTCCAACTGGGACGAAGTCGAACGCGTGCTGGCCGAGCTGTTCACACCACTGTTCAGCCGCGACGATGTCGAATTCGTCTACCTCGTGGAGGAGGACGGCGAGGTCCAGCGGCACACGCCCGACTTCCCGACGCTCGACGAGCTGATGGACGAGGAACTGAAGCGGATCGACGAGCACCCGTTCTCCATCGGTGACGACGAGTACGTGCTGAAGGACGTCGTGTTCGGCCGGGCCGCCGGCGAGTACCCGTGGGACGGCATCGCGTTCTTCAAGGGCAACGACTACTTCGACGGCCCAGTCATGATGGTCGACAGCTACGAGCCGCACGTCTCCTCGATCTACAACGACGACCCGGAGATGATCGCCTGGTGTCGGATCGACGAGTGCGCCGAGCTCGAAGACCCGTCCCACCAGAAGCTCAACATCCGCAACCGGCAGACCGGACTCCGGAGCGTCACCCAGCAGGTGCACGCCAACCACTTCGCCGAGGAGAGCGCCTCGGACGAACAGGAGATCAACCGGCTGCTGCGCGACACCGTCAACCAGGCCGTCGACAGCCTGAACGACGAATACTTCCAGGACTTCGTCAACCTCGCAGAACACGGCGCACTCACCATCGACGAGGCCGGCAGCGAGGACCAGCTACGGTCCGATGACGACGGCTCGCTGCTCACGCTGAACCCGGAGGAATACCCGGAGTCGGTCGGCGACATCTCAATAGAGACGCGCGTGTACCCGCCCGAGACGCCCAGCGTGGACGAGTACGTCGTCCACGACATCACCGTCCGGGGCGATGAACTCGACACGGCCCTGCACCTGGACGACGAGATACTGGTCTCGGCCATCCCGGATGAGATCCAGACCGCCGACTTCACCTGGGAGGCCGAGACGCCGGGCTGGTACCACATCACCGCCTCCATCTCCGGCGTCCCGGAGGACACCGACCCCGCGGACTGGACGCCGTCTGACGACGACGTGATCGACGAAGGGCTAATCATCCTGCCCGTCGACGTCGAGCCCCGTGGAAACCAGCCGCCGCAGGGTAACGGCCAGGGCGGCAGCGGCCCCGGCGGCGACAGCGGCGGTGACGGTAGCGACACCGGCGAGGACGGGGACTCAGACGAGTCCGCGACCATCTTCAAGGAGATCAACGAGATCGCCGACCAAGACAGCCACATCTTCGCCGAGGCGTTCGTCGAGGGGGGCGGTGGGTTCACGGTGAACCTGAACAAGGCGCACCCGAAGTGGCGGGAGATCTACGAGACCGCGAGCCGCGAGGAGGACCGGAAGGAACAGCACCAAGAGTTCGGGTCGAAGAAGATCGCCCGCGCCATCATCGAGGAGCTGAAATTCGTCCAGCTGGAGGAGGCCGCCGAGGATGCCGACACGCGGGACGACCTGCTGGACGAGGCGTTCGACATCCGGCAGGAACACGAGGAGATCTATGCCGAACTGGAGAGCCACGTCGAGGAGATCGTCGTCGGGTAGAAGCTAATGACTAACTTCGTCGGTAGCGAACCGATGCATATGCACTGGAGGGACACCCCCACATCATGAGCACAAAGGACACCTCCGAACTCATCTCGTTCGTCTACGACAAAGTGGCCGAAGAGGAGGTCTGGGAGGTAAAGATCGTTGAACGGCGCGTCCGGCGAGACACCGAGAAGCAGCTCGCGCTGAACCGGAGCAAGGACTTCTACGACGAGAGTGAGGAGGAGAACGAGGCGCGCATCGAGTTCACGGACGTTTTCGGCGACTTCCTGATCGCGGTCGATGATATCTCGGAGGAATACGAGCTGGGGAGCGTCGAGTGGCACTGGGAGGTCGGACGACTGCTCCACGAACGGGACGTGGTGAGCGAACTAAAACACGATTCACACCAGGCGCTCGGCGAGCTCATCCCGCGTGACGATGTCGATGGTGACACGCTCCTCACCGCGAACAACATCTACGAGCTGTTCCCCGACCGGGATTTGCCCGAGACCGACCGCGTCACGATGCTCGGGAAGCTGAAGTACAACGCCGACTCCGTCGACGACGCCCGGAATGTATTGGAGAACGCGCAGCAGGCCGGATTCGTCCCGATGAACCGGGAAATCCGCGTCTGGAAGGATGTGAAGCCGAACCCGGAACTGGACGAGGTGGCAGCGCAGGTCAACCGCCGATTTCCGACGTACGACGACCCGAGCTCGAAGGTGAAGTTCGTAAGGCACGCGTACCACCTGTGTCGGGTCAACGACGGGAACATACCAGAAGACGACCAGATAGAGGCAGCGCTCAAAGAGCAAGAAGGATAGACGGATGCCACGACCGCCACGACTTAACGTATCTGTTTTCTTCGTCGAGTGGGTCGTCGACTGGCCCCGTGGTGGCAAAACCATTATGTCGCCTCGCTTCGTCGAACGGAATGTCGAAGTCACTAAGTACGGGGACTGACCCAGGATTATACAATGAGTGATGATGCATCTGGCGACTCTTCAATTTCCTACGACGATGTGGTTAGCGAGGCACTAGCGGAACGCGATCTTGATGAGGAGATCGACGCTCTCAGCAATATCTTATCCGAGAACCTTCTTGGCGACCGCAAGGCGCTTATCGAGAAGCAGATGCAGCTGGGCGGGTTCGAGGGGTCAGTCTCCAGCGCGTCCGATGTCCATGATATCAAGTCAGTATTCCAGGAGCACCCTGAGCAGGCGAAGGGGTTACTGGAGGAGCTGCAGGAGTTCTTCGATGAACTCCGGCGGGAGCCACCGTCACTCGATGAACTGAAGGTCGCGCAGGGACCGATCGGAGGGAAACCAGACGACGCGGAACTTACGGTCCACCAGGCGGACGCGACAAAGATCGAGCCGGACGTGGACGCTGACCACGAACACGCGATCGATGTCGCACCGAACAGCGTCGACCTGATCATCACGTCGCCGCCGTACTGGCAGAAGCGTGACTACGGGATCGAAGACCAGTTGGGACAGGAGGACTCGGCACAGGAGTACGTCGAGGACCTCGTGGCCGCGCTTGACAAGTGGCGGGAGTTCCTCCGGCCCGGCGGCTCGATCTTCCTGAACGTCGGGGATACGTACAAGCGCCGCAGCATCACCGGCATCCCAGGGATGTTCGTGCAGGAAGCCCGGAATGACGGCTGGACCATCCGGAACGAGATCGTCTGGGAGAAAAAGAACGGTATCCCGTCATCAGCGAAGGATCGACTGGCGAACCGACACGAAGCGATCTTCCATCTGACCAACGATCGCGACTACTTCTACGACCTGTACGGGTACTCGAAGGCGTACGGCAACGGGTCGAACGGTGGCGACGTCTGGGAGATCGCGCACGACCGGAACACCGGCGACCACCTGGCGCCGTTCCCGACCGACCTCGTCCGCCGGATCATCACGTTGGCGTGCCCGCCGGCTGTCTGTCCGGAGTGCGGCCACACTGCCGACCGAGAGTTGGAGCGCGACCCGATCAACCTCGACACGTCCCGGACACAGGCCAGGCGGGCGCTGGAGATCTACAACGTGGCCAAAAACCGGGATAACTTCGAGGCGTACGAAGACGAGGACGGCGAGTACCGCTGGCGGCTGACATCCGGTGACGATACCATCACGGAGAGCGAGGAGGTGTACGATTCGGAACGTGCTGCCGAGGAGGCCATCGATAACGTTCAGCTGGAGAAGAAGCACCTCAACGCGATCCAGAAGGTCGGGATTTCTGATGCCGGGAAGGCAAAGGAGTTCCAGGACGGCGCCGGTCGGAACGCCGAGGACGTGCAGGAACTGGCTGACAACGCGAAGAAGATCCTCGGCGGCTACTTCCGGGAGTTCACGTTCCCCAAGCCGACCACGAAGGGCTGGACGGACTGCGACTGCGAGGTCGACAAGCTTCCGGGCCTCGTGATGGACCCGTTCGCCGGGTCCGGGACCACGCTCGAAGCCGCGGACGAGCTCGGATACCGGGCCGTCGGCGTGGACCTGGACGACTCCCACTTCGATGGATGACCACTCCATGAGACCATGACAGAATACGTATTGACCGAAGAGGCGGTCCGCGACTGTATCGACGAGCTGGTGGAGCTCCCAGTCCACCGCCACTTCCCGGGGTACCTGTGCCTGGTCCGCGAGGCTGGACAGGAGGGGCGGACGACAGGGCTTGATTTCAACTATGACGAGTTCTTCGACGCGTTCTTCCGTGTCGCTGACGGCGATAAGCCGTACTTCGTCCCGTTCAAGGAGGCTGATGACCCGAACTGGCCGACACTCCGGTTCAACGAGAACGTCGCCGGGACGTACGCACAGTCCTCCCTGCGCGATACCTCGCCGCTCCGGGACGTGGCGAACGTCGACGGGTCGGGGCACGGAGCGACATGGACGCTCGTCGATGAGCACTGGATCCCGGCATGCACGCATTTCTGCAACAGTACGCAGATCCCGGTCGAGGCGTTGGCCGGGTTCCTGTTCCGGGACTACGCATTCAGTGCCCATGCGCCGGACGGGAACACGCTGGTCGATGCGTTCTGTGAGGAGTTCTACTACGGGCGAGCGTCGGACGAGTTCCAGCACCTGTACGAGATGGGCGCGGTAGACATCGGTTCGGAGGATTTCACAGAACATGAGTGACCAGAGCCGACTCGGCGACCAGAATCGTATCCGGTCCGCGGGGAAGGTCCGGCGGCTATCGCTGGACGACCTCGGAATCCCGCTGACCGATGAGAGCGAGAGCCGTGCGGAGAAACTGCTGCAGGCGGCCGAGGACGTTGCCCCGAACACTGTCGGGGACGGTCCGGACCGTGGTGCCGCGGTGATGACGGCGGGCGGCGCGATCTATGCTGCGGCCCGGATTGAGACGCCGGACCAGCGGCAGACCAGCCACGAGCTGGAGCTGGCGGTGAAGATGGCGCTGTCGGATGGTGCCGGCCGCATCATCGAGGCGACCGTCGTGTCCGAAGAGGAGCCGGTGTCGGTGTGCGGCGATTGCCGCGAGCTCGTTGCGGCGTTCGCGAACGAGGACGCGGTCATCCATGGCGTGGTGGATGGCGACGAGGTGTTCGCGGCGACGGTCGGGGAGCTGCTTCCGGACGAACTGTAGGACGCCCGAAATTCTCAAACCACGCCGGGACGAATTACCTGTAGACATGGGTACCTCCGTGCGGCCCTACGGAGATGGAGTGTTGGTCTATGAGCCGGTGTATAGCTGGATTACTAGAACAGCAGATATCATCGGGATGTACCTAGATCTCCCCGTCTCAATTGGGTTACCGCTCGCGTCGGAGATGGCCTGGGACGAGGTTGTTGGTGGCGTCGGAGTCTCGATATCTATTGTGGGGATGGCTCAGTTACTGCTGATGAAGCTATCTGGTCGGCTCTATCGAGGTGTCAGGCAACGTGTTGGACCGATGGAGATGGAGATCGCGATGTCCCCTGACGCCCCGACAGAGACTGAGGATGGCATGATCGGTCAGGTTATCTCTGCGGAGACGGTGTGACCGCGGCCAGTTGATAGAGGGTATCCCAATTGCTGGCTCCGGGTTATTCGACCATACAGTAGTCCGATACGTCCAGCTGATCTAATTTCTGATAGAACGCATCCCTGGCCTGGTCATCGACGAGTGCGTCCTCTATCGGGAGTCCTCCATCGAGTAGTGACGTGTTGGAGTCCATCCAGGCGAATATGATGATCGCAAGGCGGAGTATCTTCCAGAGATCTGACTGTAGGGGGCTAGGTTCACGGTCCACGTGGCCGCCGTGGGCCCACTGATTGCGGAGTTCATATCCTTCCTCGATCTTCTGAGCGACCGTGAGCGGATCGAGTCCATCGACCGTGTTCCCGATGAGGAACCCGGCGTACCGCGGGACATCGTTACTTGGAGTAGTGCCGCTCGTGTGCTGGACGAACAGTGATTCCAGCCCCATGATGGCCGATGTGACGCTATTCTGGGGGAGACCTAGGGCTCGGATCGACCGGCCGTAATGGCAGGTCGCGACGTCCACGGGCGGCTTGAAATTGTATGGTATCGACCACGGGTGCGAGAACTCGCGGGTCGTTGGCTCGTGAAACGGCCGCAATAGGGACAGCGTGTTCTCGACTTGCCCGCTGTTCGCCTCCGTGAGTTCTGCTTCAAGGGAAGCAGTTTCACCTCTGAAACGGTGCCCGAGCTTATGCATATCGTAGCTGATCGGCTTTAGATAGAACTGGGGGACACGGATCCACCCGCCCAGTGAGAGTCCGAGGGCGACCGTATACAGGTTGATGCCTTTGTCAGGCATTCTTGCGAGCACGTCGTTCTGCGTGTATTCGACCCGGAGGTACGAGTTATGGAACAACTCGTGGGCCTCGATCAGTGCTGCGGGCTTCCCAGCGTCCTCCTCGGCAAGGACTTCGCCTGCACGGAAACTCCGCGCTTCGACCCCATCGGATACCTGGACCGCGTCACCTTCGACCTGCAGGCCGTACAGGATCGCGATATACTCCCCCTTGCTCTGTCCGTGAAGATCCGCAACGACGTTGGAGTATACCCGATCCAACTCGGAGTCATACGAATCGATTCGCTCCCCTGTCTTCCCGAACGCATCGATCAGTAGCCGCTTGAGGTACCCGTAGCGGATCTCCCTGTCGTACTCGTCCTCCAGATGGGATCTGAACGCAGCCGCCGCCTCTACGTCGGAAATCCAGTCGATCTCCGAGAGCGCTTGGCCGAGGTCTGGGCGTTCGACGGCCTTGAACGTCGCTTCATCATCTTCATCAGATTGAAGCTGCCAGACCTGTTTCTCGGGCAACTGGACATCCTGGAGTTCAGCCGCGGCCGACTCCAGCAGCTCCTCCACTAACCGCCTCAATTTCTCGTCCCGATCACCGACTTCACTGAAATCGGAGATGTCCATCTGGGCTGTTCGACACGTTCTAGCGGGCGGAATTTAAGTTGTGCTAGTGACTTTCTCCACATAACATGGCTAAATCAGGGGCCTCGTCCGACGCCGAAGAACCGGATCGGGGCGATCTCGCCGGGTTCGTTTCTGAGGCGGAACGCGAGCATGAGTTTCAGATCGAGATCAGCTACGACATCCTCCGGCAGGTCTCGTCGCAGCTCTATACGAACCCGCGCCGAGCGATTGAGGAACTGGTGTGTAACAGTTACGACGCGGCAGCGACCGAGTGCTTCGTTTCGACGCCGGAGACGACGGACGACATCCTGCAGGTGCTGGACAACGGCGTCTCGATGGACAAGGACGAGATGGAGATCCTCTGGGAGGTGGCCGGAGGTTCCAAGAAAGAACTGGCGGAACAGGGCGAGGAGCGGGTGATCGACGCGGGCGACATCGAAGGACGGCGACAGATCGGACGGTTCGGGGTCGGGAAGCTAGCAGCGTTCGCGCTGGGGAACGAACTGACGCACGTGGCCACGAAAGACGGCGTCACACGGATCATCTCGGTTAGGCAGGAAGATATCGAGGGTCATGACGTCGGCAATCCGCCCGAGGCCGAGATCTACCGGATGGACGAGGACGAGGCCCGCGACTATCTCGGTGCGTATCTGGATGGCCTACCCGACCCGTGGGACCAGAACTGGGACAGCTGGACGCTGGCTGTCGTCGATGATGTTGACGAGGACAGCTCGGGCCGGGACCTGAAGCCGGAGTACCTCGACCGGATGATCCGGACCGCCATCCCGCGTTCGGCCAACTTCGTCGTCCACCGGAACGGGCAGAAGGTGGAGCCGCGGGACTACCCGGACGAGCACTACGCACACATCGAGAATCTGGCGAAGGACGAGGACGCCCGCGAGAAGGTCGAAGAGGGGCTGAAACAGTTCTGGGTGGACTGGAGCGAGGAGTACGACGAGGCCGACGACGTTCCCGAGGAGAAATACGAGCTCGATATCGTCCAGATCAATCCCTACGAGGAATCGGACGGGGACATCGATGACGACGATGTTGAGAGCAAGGACGCGGATGAAACCGAGGAGGACGATACCGAAGCAGATGATGGCGAAGAGGAAGCCGGCGACGAGGAAGTCAGTAACGAGGAGTTCGGGGCTGAGGTCGCCGCCGTCGAAGTTGACGACCTCGGCCCCGTCGTTGCCCGGGGAACGATCTACAAGGAGCTACTGACCCGTGATAAGCTTGAGGATCGGAACCTCCACGATTACGGGTTCAAAGTCAGGGTCCGGGGGAAGCTGCTGAACCGCGGGGATCCTCTGTTCGGCACCCGGGACAAGGTCTACCAGTGGTTCAAACGGTTCCACGGCGAGTTCGAGATCCCCGGACTCGATGAAGCGATCCTCGTACAACGGGACTCCGTCCGTGAGGGCCTGAAGCCCGAGCTGAGCCGAACGGTGATGGAGAGCTTCTTTAGTGTACTACGAAGCCGAGCTGTCGAGGCGAAACAAGAAGAGGAGGAGGAATACGACCCAGAAGAGTTCGGGCACCGCCTCCATTCAATCTCGCCGCACAAAGCGCCCCAGGCACTGGAGGGGCTCGCGAACCGTGACGACACCGATTACCCCCGGGGTGGATGGAAGGACGTCGATATCCACCTTGCAGAACACGGCCGTGACGGGGACGCAGTGGACTACCACGACGGCACCATTTACGTCAATACCGACCACCCGCTATTCCGGTCGCTGGAAGCTGATGACATGCCGAGCGAACTGGTCAAAGTCGTCGGAGAGGCGCTCGCGGGCAACCTCATCGCCTCTGGCTATCTGTCCTACAAGGACGTCCGGGAAGACCTGGTCGACGACAGCATCGATATCTCCGAGGACGCGCTCAGGACCGCTTCCCGGTACCTCGAAGACCCGATCGAGTATTACAAGGAACAGATCAAGACGGCGTCGCACGAGGGAGATGACCCCTTCGAGCAAGCGATTGTCGACGCGCTAACCCATATCGGCATCGAGGCCGAGCACTACGGCGACTCCGGCGACTCGGACGCGATCATCACATTCGGAATCCAAGGCGGCGAACAATTCAAAATCTCACTTGAGGCGAAAGGGAAAGAAGAAGGTGCTGTCGACCACTCGGACGCTGAATTCTCAACGGCTCTTGAACATATGGACCACGACGACTGTGACCACACGGTGTTCGTCGCACGAGAGTT
This sequence comes from Salarchaeum japonicum, assembly GCF_020614395.1. NCBI lineage: Archaea > Methanobacteriati > Methanobacteriota > Halobacteria > Halobacteriales > Halobacteriaceae > Salarchaeum > Salarchaeum japonicum. The sequence goes on from NZ_CP085325.1 coordinate 15,080, forward strand.
CCAGCTCAACGGGCCGCCAGGCGTGGAGGATAGCAAACTCTTGAAGCAGTTCCGGAGGCACGATGACCTCACGCTGTTGACTGTAGAGGCGATCCAGGAGATGTTGGACCGGCACGCAGACCGCGGATTCAGCCACGAGCGGATTAAGAACATCATGACGACGGACGCTGAGCCGGGTAATGGAGAGCTATTGGACGTGATTGAGGAGGAATGGAACGAGATGCCTGAGGAGACCGGGGTTATGCGGACGGTCTTGGAAGAGGCTAGACAGCAGTTCCTCGATGAAACAGTCGACGCGCCGGACATTGGGATGGTGCGCGGTGCGCTACGTGCCAAGGGGAAAGATTCTATCGACAAAGACACAATCCGAACCGCTTTGAGGATCGCCCAGGCGGATACCGGGATGGTGAGTTTCAATCCCGACGACAATTCGTTCTCTATCAACCAGAAGCCGGAACAGATCCTGCAAGAGATGGATCAAAGTGGAAACAACTAATATAAACAAACAATCACGAGTGCTCTGTATTGGAAAATAAAGTATACGGGACGCCAAATGGTCATGAAACAGTAGGACTCTTACCTCCAGTACAACAAGCAGGACCCCCCATCACACTCGCCTACGAAGCAAGCGAAGCACACGACTATCGTACTAATGGACACAGTTCGTTCGCGCTGTCGAAAGTGTCCCCTCACAACTCAGCTGGGATCAAACGTGATTTGTCGGGAACTCGCTGAGCACGAGAACGGAATCAGACAGCGTATAAAAACTAGCAAGAACGAGGAGTCAGCCATCAATAGATAGTGGTGGCACCACTACGCTTTCCAGAATATCGGTGACGCGAGCTTCTGGACAGTCGCCTCTATCGATTTGTTGTGTGATCAACTACCACAATCTGTAGACTCACCTCTATCGACTTGTTCCTGTCACCGATGGAGCTGAGTCATCGACAACACCCTCACCCCTATCGACTTGTTCGATGAACACCCTACTGATTGAGTTGTGCATTCACGACGGTGCGGAGTTCGTCATTGTGGACATCATCAAGTCGTGAATCCTCTCGAAGCGTCTCGATGATAGTCTCCGGATTCTCACCAAACGTGAACTCGAGGTAGCTGCCTGAGTGTGGACCCTGACTCTTCCGCTCTGTCTCGACTAACGAATACGTCGTAAGTTCCTTCATTTTGTTCACGTACGTCTCCTGGTGGTACTGGTCCGAATCCAGGGTACCCGTCAAGTACTGATACACCCGGTAACCAATCGGGCTCTTTGCTGCACCAGTTCCGGCCTCACGGGCCACAGCTGCAGTCGCGAACAGACAGAGCTTCTTCTGCGTACTAATCCCACGTGTCACCTCCAACACGCGGTTCTTTTCAACCTTATCTTGGGCCTCTCGAACGTGCTCTTCACGGACTTTGTCTGCACCTGTTTTTTCTGCAATCGACCCCGCTGTTCGCATCAAGTCGATTGCCTTCCGGGCATCCCCGTTGGTTTGGGCGGCGAATGCTGCTGCGAGCGGGATGACGTCATCGCTGAGTGCATCCTCGTGAAAAGCGTCTTCCCGAGCCCGGAGAATCTCCCGGAGTTGGTTGGCGTCATAGTCACTAAAGTGAACGTCCTCGGGAGTGAACGAGCTGAGAGCGCGACTTCCCACACTCTCCATCATCTTCGTGTCGTTCGTGATGGCAGTAACAGAAACTTGGGCGGTGATCTCATCGGTGCTTCCAGCACGAGAGAGCTGATAGAGAAGGCGGGAGAAGGCTGGTTCGTCCTTGTCGCGACGACCGACGAGCATGTCGAGTTCATCGAGAATGAATACGACTGTATCGTAGTGGTCGTTGATCAGACGGTAGAGTTCGCGCCATTTTTTCTTGTTTGGAACCCCGTGTTCCGGAACGTCGACACTCGTTCCGATGTCGTTCGCCACCTTTCGTGCAAGTTCGTAGACGGCTGCACCGAGGGTGCCCACGTTCTGGCAGTTCATCTGGATGACACCGAACCGGATGTCACGACTCTCACAGAGTTCGACGATGTTCTGACAGACGGCGTTGATGATGAGCGATTTCCCGGTCCCAGAGGGGCCATAGAGGAGAAGGTTCGGCGGTCGTTCGTTACTTATTGCGACACGGAGGTGCTGAGTAATATCGGTGAGTTGGGTGTCACGACCGACGATACGTTCTTCGTCGACGATCTCGTTCGGTTCGAGGAGTGACCGGTTCTTGATGAGACTCGCGGCTTCTTCCTGCTCGAGAATGAGATCTTTGATAGAACCCGTGGACTCGGAGGTTTCCTCGGGACCAGGATCCGTGGGCATACCGGGACACACTCTATCAGGATACTAAAAGATTCCCCTGTCGATTTCTTTTCTATCGGTATGACGTTCAGAACCAGGATATCGGAGGGTTACACCGTTGTCCTCTGCGGCCCCCGACGATTTGTTAGGACCCCTTCGTCTCGACCGATCCAGGAGAACTCCCGAACACCCTCTCACCCCTATCGATTTGTTCTAACCAATACGGAGGGTAGGGTGAGAGAATTCCCGAACGGGCTAACGCTCCATCTACGTCACGATTAGCACGGGATCGAGAGCTGCTTTCATCTTCTCTTTCTCTTCTTTCTAGTTCTAGCTACTATCTAGCTAGTAGAACACACGTCTATCGATTTGTTCTAACTGCTCTTATTCGCTCTATTCTCCTCCTGATAGAGTATTTAAACAAGGGTCGAGAAACCAAGGGACGAAGACCAGGATCGGGCTGCTTGTACACTGTGGTGAGAGGTGTCTTGTTGTTCCTTCTGTTTCTTCGGCTAACTATTCTACACTCTTCCCTATCGATTTGTTCAATCCTCTCTCTGTACACCGATTATAACAAGAATCGAGCTAATAAAGGTGGATTTAGCCGAAGGATATTATTCTGATGAACCATATCCACCTCGGTTCCCCGTGATTGACTCCCCCTCCCCACCCTTTCTCGTTAGAACAAATCGATAGGGGTGGGTGTGTGGTCCTGGCGACACGGTCGCGGTGAATCAACCCGGCTACGTGTAGGAGCGGTCCTATGCTCAATCTTGATCAGAGATGGAAACCCCTCACTAGGGCGGAGAAGGAACTTCTCTCCACTGGTTCAATACCGATCTCCTGTGGGTGACTCCTCGCTAAACAAATCGATAGAGGTGACCCTCTGCATGCAGGTGGTTTTGTTGAACAAGTCGATAGGGGTGCGTCTCTTCGATATCGAAATAAGAGTGCGATTTTTCAGCTCCTGTATTCGGATCTCCGACCGAATCGACAAGACTGAGGACATCAAACGATACGGGACCGATGCGAGTCCACTCCACGACTTGAGCGCTGACAGCTTTCTTCTTTCATTTTGTAGACGGGGATACTTTTGAACAACTGGCCGTCCAACTCAAACGCTATTTCGCTTATTCGTCGGGACTGACGGGGCTTTTATATTTGGACCGGATCTTTTCTCCTTCTCTCCACTGCCAGTAGTAGTAGCGATTGTCGTTGATCTCCTTGATCGTGATCGTCGCCTTCGCCGGCACGTCGTCCGGAAGGTCATCGGGTCGCTCCTCAACGTCGTCTTCGTCCGATTCCTTCTCAAGACGGGCTTCCCGTTCCTTGTGTTCGGCTAGCCCCTCAGCGTAGCGGGCTACGTCCCGAAGCTGCTCCGGCGAGGCCTCGTTGAGAGTGTCGACTAATTCGGCTGGAAGTCCTGCCGGCGGGGTCGGTGGCTCGTAGGGCATCGACTGTCACCTCGTATTAACCAACAGAAGCCATCAATCCATAATTCTGTTGGTTAATAACGTCGATTCGACTCGGTCGGGAGTCGACCGTCCGGGCGGGGAACCCGCCCCTGCTTGATTTCGTGGTCCACCCGGCGGATGTGTTTGCAGCCGCCTTCGGGAGCTCGCTGCTGCCAATCCGGACAGGTGCAGGATTCGCTGATCACGTCGACTTCGTACCAGTTCCCCGACGCTGACCGAACTTCGTAGCGACCGCCTTTTTCGAGCAGCGAGACCTCCATTGCTTCGTCGACGGCGCGTCGGGTTCGCGGTTCGAGGTCCGCACGCTGGTTCGAGTGCTTCGTGACGACCATCCGGTCGCGAACATCGCCAGTCCGCCCACCGTCCGGCGCAACGGGGGCGGCTGGATCCTGGTGCCGATCTTGAAGGAGTTCCTCAACCGGATGGCCCTCCGGCCAGCGATAGTGGACTTCACAGCGCTCGCGATAGTCGTAGGAGCCACAGGCTGTGGCGTTCCCAGCCCACACGCGCCACGCGCCGAGGGCAGCCATCACGTCGACGACCACCCGTGGGACGATTTCGTACTCGTCGGGGTAGAAGATTCGGAAGCGGGTACACCCCTCTCGCGGTGGGACGTCGTCCCACCACTCGACGTCATTACCCCAACTGTCGAACATCGCTTCGTCCGCTCCGTACCCGACGGTTACGCCGTCGATTTCGGGCACGTCCGCAGCTGTCTCGTCAGACTCGCCTTCGAGCAGCCGAAGGACGCCGTACCGCAGGTACTCGTGCGCTGTCTGATCCGTCGATCGCGCTATCTGGTCGTGTTGTTCTGCAACTCGTTCCGCCTCGTTGAGGACAGCGGATAGATACGGTTCACACATAGTTCGTAGAGGCGTGACTGCGCCTCCGCCCCTCGGCGGGCGCTGATAGACTTAACCAACGAAATACCGTCTTACTGCCAGCTGTTGGTTAACTAGAAGAACCGCGTGTTCAGCCCTCTACAACCGTGTCGATGATCTCCTGTGCGGTCGAACTGATCCGCCCGAGACGCTCCTGAATGCCCTCTGCATCGTCGTCCTGCCACGCGGCAAGATAGAACGCTGATCCGCTCGTATCCAGGTTGAAATACCGCCCGACGATGTACGCAACGGCTTCCGCTTCGACCTCGCGTTTTGCACGCTCGGGTTCGTCGTCGACATCGAAATGAAGCAGTGCGTGGGCGTACTCGTGAATCAGCGTCACCGCGAGATCGGCCTGATTTGAGCGAGCTTTCGCTTCGACGACGGGTTGGCACTCGTCGAGATTCCGGTGTTTGCAGACGCCTTTCGCGTCGCCATGCTCCCACTCAGCAGCGTCGACGACACGGACGTCGATATCGAGCGTAGTTGCTGCATCGAGGAGTGCTGGCACCAGGTCGTCGGCGTCACCAGTTGCCTCGGTTTCCAACTCGGGGAGCGGTTCGCCCTCGGTTTGAGACACATCGAAGACTGCCGTTGGTTTGAATCCAACCAGTCCTTCGGACCACTCCTCGGCCGGTGTCTCGTCGTAGTCACAGTCGCTTTGCTCGTGGTAACTCGGTGAGTTCTCGCACTCAGGGCACTGCTTCGTAATAATGGGTGCCCAGATCCAGATCGCCTGTTCGCCCTCTTGGACGTGCCGGTCGAACTCCGACCGCCACGTATTGTAGCCCGCTACGCGGGTTGCCTCGGGACACTGGAGCTTGATCAAGAGGGTGTTGCGATGGGAGTAGTCGTGGAATCGGGACTGGACATCGAGCCACTCCTGGAACTGTTGGCTGGCTTTTGCCTCGTCGACGTCTGCGACGAGCTCGTCGATCCAGTCTTCGATGGTACTGTGCATCTCGTCGTGTCGGGTGTCGGTCTCCTCGAACGAGACCTTCGACTCGCTGGCTGTCATCATGGATTGCATCACACCAAGTACGACGACGTCTCCGAGAAGTCAGGACGCGCCGCGCCCCTCGGGGGCGCACGATAAACATCGGCGCGACTTCGGGGGGTTTAGATCGGGGCTGCTATCGGAGCGCTGCTTTCTCGTCAGCGAAGCCGACCGTGACGAGGTACTCGAGGAACGCGTCGAACTGGTCGACATCGCTCGGCGTGTCCGTCGCGAGGTGTCGAACCCACTCGATCGCCCACTGGAACGCGGGATCGGTTCCGCCCTTGCCATGTATATACCACCAGCGGGCGGCCTTCAGGACGACGAGCGGATTCGTCGGCGGTTGCTCGCTTGCGAGTCCACGAGTGATCGATCGGATTTCCTCGGGTACCTCAGCGGGGTCGACCTCGCCTGATTGGGTGTTCGATACGTCGACTGGAATATCGTCGATCGAGACATCGTTCGGACGCTGTTGTTGACTCACGGAAAATCACCTTCTCGGAGGACTTTTTGGATCGAGCCCTCGCCCCCTCCGGGGCGCGAAAAACCACTCGTAGCGTCACGCCGGTGGAATGTACACGCTCTGCTCGCCGGCGATCTCCTCGAGGTTGTTCCGATGGCGATGCGAGAAGTAGCACTCGTAGCTGCAGTAGCCACAGAGCACGCCGGTATCATACTCCGCGATGAAGGGACCGCGCCGAGTCGTCCAGACGTTCGCTTCACATTCGGTACACGCAGCACTATCGAGGTCGGTTGGTGACGGCCCCTCGTACTCGATTTCGAGGATGTCGCTATGTGGCGCTGAGTCAGGCCAGACGCCGTGGGACTGCCAGAAGGCCTTGATGCGGGCGAGACTGTGTCGCACCGTCTTCCGAACTGTGACGTGGGAGGCGTCACGACCGCTATCATCCCAGCCGTCAGCCGTCCAGAACTCCCCGAACTGCGCGCCGCGATGCAGCCCGTTCCAATCGAGGCCGACGATGTCGGCTGGTGGCTCGTCGGTGAGTGTCGGCCTGGTCAGCTGTCGAATGGCGTCGAGCTGCTTGGGCGGACTCCCACCGAGGATGTGGACGCGCCGCCCTCTCCAATCGGTTGGGTCGGAGAACTCGTGCGCCAGGCGATCGGCGTACCCTCGCGAATAGCCGAGGATGATATCATCTGGGATCGTGTCAATCACCGCTTGGGATTTCGGGACGATGATGACCTCGGCATCGGGAAAGCTGTCCTGAATCTCACGAGCAGCAGCGATGTGGGCGTCAACGTCAGTAGGTTCGTAGATGTCGCCGATGACACCGACCTGTGGCTCGTACTCGAAGAACCGCTCGACGAATCGATCCAGATCGGGGTTCTGGAAGTCGTTGTCGAGCATCCCGACGGGGAGGGTGAGATTCTGATATTGGGTCTCCTGATACCCGCAGTCCTCCCGAAAGCCGGGAAGGAAACCGAGCTCATAGGCCTCCAGAGTGAACGGCGCTCGATGGAGGAACGCCACGATGTCGGCTTGTCTGGCGGCAGCGATGTCGCTCGCCGTGCTGGCGCTGGAGCTCAGCTCGAGGGACATGATTGGAGTTACGAGGCCGCTGTTGGCCGCCCCGCGCCCCTTCTGGGGGCCTGACAAACCGAGGTACAGTCTGTTAACCAACAACAGGGAAACTTATGCGGGGATTGTTGGTTAAGGACAGGACTTACTCTTCGTCGTCAGTGGTCCCCTCCTCTCGAAGAGCCTCCACCCCTTTGGGGCCGACACAAACAACTCTCCGGACGATGACGCCCCGCCTCTAATAGAGATAAAACCGATACAACAGTTACCGTAATGGTCATCCCCCGCGAGTGTTTACAGGCCCGTATGGAGCGAAAGACGATCGCCGTCATCGGGATGTCGTGCAACGGGTGCGAACAGAACGTGGAGACCGCCCTGCGAAACCTCGATGGTGTAAATCGGGTCGAGGCCGACCACGACGCTGACACGGTCGACGTCGTCCTCAAGGATGGAGTCTCAGACGACGACGTGAACGCGGCAATCGAACAGGCTGGCTATGACGTAAAGGCTTAATCGGCTGTCACTCGGCCGTCTCCACGCTCGCCGTCGGTGCGTTCTTTGAGAGCGAATTCGGTGTTGACACCCTCACCGGAGAGGAGCTGACCAGCGAAGCTGTTGGCGAGGACGGCCGAGACGGACAACACCATCGCAAGCATCGCGAACACCGGGTGAACGAGCCCCGTGGTCGCGGCGGCGACGCCGATGCCGTTGAACGCAAAGGCCGTCACGAGATTCTGGCGAGTCTTTCGATAGCTCTCGTTCCCGATCTCATAGGCGTCCATCACGCCGCCGAGCCGGTCACCCATCAGGACGATGTCCGCCGATTCGATGGCGATGTCGGTCCCGGCGCCGATGGCGATGCCGATGTCCGCCTGTGTGAGTGCCGGCGCGTCGTTGATGCCGTCGCCGACCATCGCCACGCGGTGGCCGGCTTCCTGCAGGCGACCGATCTCCTCGCGTTTCTCGTCGGGCAACACGTCGGCCATGACGCGGTCGATACTGACCTCCTCGGCGACCGCGTTCGCGGTGCGCTCGTTGTCCCCGGTGATCATCACGGGCGTAATGCCGGCGTCGCGAATCCGCCGGATGGTCTCGGCGGCGTCTGCTTTGATTTCGTCACCGATGCCGATCAGGCCGAGTAGGTCACCGTGACGAACAACTCCGGCAACGGTGAGGCCGCGGCCCTGAAGTCGCTCAATATCGTCGCTCCTCTTCGAAAGGTCAATCCCCTCATCGCTGAGCCATCCGGGTTTCCCGACCAACACGTCGTCGCTGCCGACGATCGCTCGGACGCCCTTGCCGGTCACCGAGTCAAAGACGTCGGGATCCGCGTACTCGACATCTCGCTCGTCAGCGAACTCGAGGATCGCATCGGCGAGCGGGTGTTCGGAGAAGGCCTCCGCGCTGGCCGCCGTCGCGAGTACGTCTTCCTCGTCGGCGTTGAACCCGACGACCGCACTGACGGCGGGTTCGCCGACGGTGATCGTGCCGGTCTTGTCCAGCACGATGTGGTCGACGTCGGGGAAAATCTGGAAGGCGTCGCCGGAGCGCATCAAGATGCCACGGTTCGCTGCCTTCCCGCCACCCCGAATCAGGGCGAGCGGTGTTGCCATCCCAAGCGCACACGGATAGCCGAGGACGAGGACCGCCAGCGCTGCGAACGCCCCTCGCTGGACATTGGGGTCTGCCCCCCACGCGAGCGGTGCGACCACCCAGAAGAGGAACGAGAGCGCGGCAATCGTCAAGACGCCTGGGACGAAGTACTTGAGGACGCGGTCGGCGAGCTGGATAATGCCGGGTTTCATCGCCCGCGCCTCCTCGATCTCGCGTGCCACCTGATTCAGGAACGCGTCCTCCCCGGTTGCAGTCACCTCGATAAGCAGCGTCCCGGTCTCGTTGACGCTGCCACCGATCACCGTGTCGCCGACCGTTTTCTCCTCGGGGATGGACTCACCGGTGGCAACCGACTCGTCGACCGTGGACTCTCCCTCGACGACCATCCCATCGACGGGGATGTTCTCGCCAGGCTTGACCCGGACGTAGTCGCCGACGTTGAGGTCGTCGAGGGGGACTTCCTCGACGTCACCGTCATCACTGACGCGGCGTGCCGTGTCGGGCTGGAGGTCGAGAAGGCCTTGGACGGCTTGGGAAGCCCGCGTGCGGACGATGAGGCTGGTGTACTCCGAGAGGATGTGGTAGGTGGTGATGAACACGGCGACGGCGAAGAAGTGGACGGTCGGGAAGCTCGGGAAGACAAACAGGCCGAGTAACCCCCCGAGGAGCCCGGCGAAGGCGCCCGCTTCTAGGAGGACGTGCTGGTTGAAGATCCTCCGACGAAGGCTCTGGAACGCCTTCTGTTTGATGTAGCGCCCGGGACCGAACATCGTCCCGAGCGCTAGCCCCAGCGTCACCAGGTCCATCGCGAGCGATGCCGACTCGAAGCGTCCCATTACGAGAATCATCCACCCCATCAGGGCTGCGACAACGAGAGATGCGCCGCCAGCGATGAGGAGACGCCGCTTCCCGTCGGTGAGTTCGGCCTGCTGCTGCTCGTATCGTTTTGCCTTGTCCGGATCTCGGATGGTGTAGCCGAGGTCCCGGAGTGTGTCCTTCACCGCCACCTCGCTCAGGCGGTCATCGTCGTACTGGACGAGTACCTCCTCGTGGGCGAGACTCACGTCGACGTCCTCGACGCCGTCGGTCCGGGCGTAGGCCTTCTCGATGCTCTCGGCACAGAACGAGCAGGACATTCCCCCGACGTTGAATTGTTCGTGTGTCGTTCCCATCGTGAGTGGTGGTTATCGCGCGACGCGGAAAATCATTACGACAATAATTATAGCGGTATCAAAGTCCTAATACCGATGTCGGGAGAGTGGCGTTACTCTTACTGTCGTTGTTCGCCTATCTCCTCACAAGAATGGCGCTCCTCGAATCTGATGTGCCGATCCGCGAAGTCGTGACGACAGACCCGGAAAAAGCGAAGGCGCTGGAGAACGACGTCCGGGCGAAGATCCTCGATATGCTCGCGACCGATGAACTGACGATCGAGGAGATTCACGACGAACTGCATCGTCGCGGCGAGGAGAAGGCGGAAACAACGGTCCGCCACCACGTGAATGTCCTGAAGGACGCGGGGATGGTTGAGATCGCCCGTCTCGAGGAAGCTGGTGGGGGGACGCGGAAGTACTACAAGTCGAACACGCGAGTCTTCTCGTACGAGCTCCCGGAGGGTGCCGACGAAACCCTTGCAGGGGCGCAGTCCACCGCATCCGAGGAGCTGACATCCCTCATCGAGACGTTGTACGCGGACCACGGTACTGAGATCGAGGCGGTCGCCCGCGAGATGAAACCCTGTGAATACTGCGATACCCAGCACTACGAGGAGTTCATCGTTCGCGAACTTTTGAACCGTGCCCTCATCGAACTGGGCGAGAGCGGCACGCTCGAGGACGTGTTCTCGACCGACGACTGACCTCACTCGATACAGCAGCTCATTTTGGACGTATCCCGACGGAACGCCTGACAGGCCTGCTTGAACGCCTCGGAGAACGTCGGGAACGGGTGGACAGTATCGATGATGTCGTCGACGGTCAGTCCGAACCTCACAGCCAGCGTGGCTTCCATAATCATGTCGGCGGCACGCGGCCCGACCATGTGGACACCGACGATTTCGTCGGTCTCGTGGTGTTTGACGACCTGGACGAGGCCGTCAGTATTCTTCACGGCTTTCGCCCGCGGCACGTCCGCCATCTGGACGGTCCGGCACGAACAGGTGCCGTGCTCGTCCATATACTCGAGTTCGGTCGTCCCGACGGCGGCGACTTCGGGGCTGGTGAACACGACTGCGGGGACTGCATCGTAGTCGATGCTGACGCCCTCGTTGCCGAAGGCATTCTTGACGGCGTGATTGCCCTCCTTGGCGGCGACCGTCTCCAGTTCGGGCTCGCCGATCACGTCGCCCGCCGCGTAGATGTCGGGATTCGTCGTCTGGAAGTACTCGTCGACACGAATCGTTCCATCGGGGTTCGTTTCGACCCCTACCGTTTCGAGACTGATCTCCTCGCTGTTGGGCTGGACCCCGGTCGCGACGAACAGCGCGTCGCCGGTGACCGTTCGCTCAGTGCCGTCGACGGTTGTTTCGACGGCGACGCCCGACTGGATCGCTTCGGCGCCGCCGTCAGCTGCTGGCCTGCGGACGCGCCGGAAGTCGTTATCGGTGAGTATCTCGATGCCTTCCTCATCGAATGCACGCTGCATCTCGCGACCAAGTTGGCCTTCCATGTCCGAGAGGACGCGCTCGGAGCGCTGGAGAATCGTCACGTCGACGCCGACACGGTGGAGGATCTGGCCCCACTCCAGCGCGATGTACCCACCACCGAGCATTAGGATACTCTCGGGGAGGTCGCGCTCCTCGAGGATGGTTTCGCTCGTGTAGTAATCGACCTCCTCGAGGCCGTCGATGGGCGGCGCCCACGGTGAACTGCCAGTCGCGACGAGCGCCTTCTCTCCAGTAATGCGCGCGCCCTCGTCGGCGCCGTCGACGACCTCGATGGTTGTGTCGTCGACCAGCTGGCCGTACCCCTCGTAGATGTCGGTCTCGAAGTGCTCGGCGACATCGACGTAATTCTCCCGCCGGAATCCCTCGACGAGGTCGTCGGTCCCGTCGAGTGCGTCGGCCCAGTCGACAGTCGGTTCCTCAGGGTATCGAACGGCGTCGAAGGGATTCTCCGACGCTGCAGCGCCGCTCTCGGCGACGGCAAGCAGATGCTTACTCGGGACACAGCCGACGTTCACGCAGGTTCCGCCGATGGGCAAGCCGGTGTTCACCATCGCCGTCGAGAGGTCCCGTCGGCTCGCTTCAGTGATCGCGGCGAAAGCTGCGGCGCCACCGCCGAGAATCACGAGATCATAGTCGGATGTGTGAGTCATCTATACCGAAACTTTACGACGGGAAGTTCTTATACTCCAGAGTCCGAAGCTATAGAGTAGGTTGGAGGCCACGAAGCTATGGCAGATACTACTTCACCGGCGCCAACGTGCGATGTTGAGGGGACGTGCTATTGTCCGCTCACAGGAGTTATCGACACGTTGAGCCGAAAATACGCGATGCAACTCGTCAGTATCATCGGCGCACACGATTCGCTGCGGTTCGCGGAGATCGAGGCGCACCTCCCTACAGCGAGCACGTCGACAATCTCGAAACGCCTCGACGAATTCGAGGAGGCAGGGATCGTCTCACGGACGCAGTACAACGAAATTCCGCCACGCGTCGAATACGCGCTAACTGACGAAGGGGATGAGATTCGTTCGAGATTAGAACCCCTTCTTGAGTGGGCGACGGCGAACTCCTGACGTACGGATTCCAGTGAATTTCATCCCACATTTGAGGCTACTCCATTCAGGTGGGGGTGTTAGCCCCAAGACTATCCTTTCTTCGTGTGCTACTGTGACGCATGATAAACGAGGGAGCGTCTGCACCGTCATTCACTCTTCCAGGTCTCCGTGACGGAGAACAAACCGAGTACAGCTTGGATGAGACAACTGCGGATGATCGGGCTGCGTTGCTAGTTTTTTACCCATTTGATTTCAGTCCTGTTTGTACAAACGAACTGTGTGCGATCCGCGATGCAGAGTGGTTTCAGCTGACGCCGGCGCTCGATGTCTGGGCAATTTCTGGGGACAGCGTCTACGCCCACCGAGCATTCGCCGAGGAATACGGCATCAATTTCCCGTTACTTAGTGATAGTTCCGGGCGGGTTGCCGAGTCATATGATGTCTGTTATGACGAATGGGAGAACCACGAGCGCGTTCCACAGCGTGCCGTGTTCCTCATCGATTCGGAGCAAACGATTCGATACGCTTGGGCCACAGAAGATGCACTCGAGAAGCCGGATTTCTTCCCGGTTAAAGACGCTCTTGATACGCTGGAAGCGGAACGCGATGAATTCGGTCCTGATGATGTCGAATTAGTCGTCGAATATAACGAGGAACCGGAACCGCTCACGTAAACGGCTGTTTGAGGACAGTTTCAGTGAACGCCGCTCCGACAATCAGCCCATCGCCTCTTGGAACCGCTCACGCAGCGCATCTTCACGCTCCTCGAACTGGTCGACCTTCTCCTGTAGATCATCGCTGACGCGCTCGATGCTCGCGAGCGCACGCTCGCCGGCGAGCGACGCCTGCGACCCGTCGTCGCCGTCCGCCTCGAGCTGCTCCTCGTAGGCTCGCTCGACGCGCTCGATGGTACCCTCGGGGTTGAACAGGATGTCGTTGGCCGTGCGGACGTAGCCGTCCAGCGACGCACCCTCCTTGCCCTGGAAGAAGTGAGTGAGCGCGTACGTCGCGCCGGAGTGCAGCGTCCACATATCGATCTCGAACGGCGACGCAGCGTTCGCCTCGGCATCCTCGGCAGCACGCTCTGCGAGATAGTCCGGGAATCCCAGCAGGCTGTAAAACTCGGTGACGGTGAACGGGAGCTCGGAGAACTCGAGATCGATCTCCTGCGCATCTCGGATGAATTCGAAGAGGTCGTCGGCGACGAGTTCGACCTGGGCGAGAATCTCCTCCCACCAGGTCCGGAAGTCCCGAACGTCCCCGACGTGCTTGATGACTTCCTTGTCGGTGAGCGAGCGCATCGAATTCGAGCAGTACCCGTCCTGAGCGAATCCCTCGACGTAGACGGCGTGCTCACCGAAGAAGTCGTAGCCGGAGGTCACGCCCATCGTGATCGGGTCTGACCGCCCGGGCAGCCGGACTTCGAGGCCGTCGAACATCACGTCCATATGGACCTCGCCGCCGCCCCGGTAGCGCCGGATCTCGCCGAACATCACGTTCCCGAGCGGCGACCCGTCGATGGTCTCCTCGCGAAGGACCTCTTCCAAGGGCCTGTACACATCCACCGGGTTGATGATCGCGTAACTGTCCGTGGGGACGTGAAATAGTGGGTCTGCGTCGGGCTCGCCGTCTGTCGCGTGGTCGCGCGCTCTTGTCGGCTCGACCAGGGCGTTGAAGCGCTCCGTTTCGACCCACTCGTCGGAGTAGGGATTCCGGTATGCGACTGTCGTCTCGACGGCCTGCGGGAGGTCACGAATCGTCTCGGCGAAGGACTTCGGTTCGTCGACCGTTTTCTTCCGGCGGTACCAGTCGGGTAGTTCTGTATCGGTTCGTCCGTCGACGCCAGCGAACACGGTTCTGGATTCTGGGTCTTTCATTGCAGTCACCTCGAAATCGAATTCGTCGCTCGCGACGGCGCTCTCATCACGCGCCCTGCGCCCCTCTCACGGGCGCAAAAACAACCACTCTTAACCAACGCCCCGCCCACGAATCCAGTACTGTTGGTTAAACATCTGGACGGTCTCGACACCTGGCTTCGGCTCTTCAATTCACTCGTCGGCGTGGCGTCGACGGCGCACCTGTTCAGGATTCGGCACCCACGGATGTGCGTCCCAGCAGTGCAGGGCGTGCTCTTGTGCCGTGTCGAACAGCGCCTCACACGACCCACACTCGTAGGCGGTGTCGGACCACGGTTCCGTGACGAACATCGCCGTCACCGTCGATCTGACTGGATCTGGTGCGGCCGACCGCTGAACGTAATCATAGCCGATCACTGTCCGTCGACGAAGCGCCGACTGTGCCAGCCGTTCGGGCCGGTCTGCTGGGAGATACACCCAGCGGACGAACGCCTCTTCTGAGTCCTTCGCCGAGGGTTGAAGGATGAACCATCGGTTGTGCTCGTCGCGGAACAGATACCGCTCAGTGCCCCGGTTCTGGAGATAGAGCGGATCACCACGACCGGGAATCAGCCGAAGTCCCACTGACGGCGAGATCGGGGTGAGGAGTCGCTCTTCCAGTGAGAGCGAGCCGGACTCTCCGGATGATGTCTCGCTCTCGAAGTCATCAAGCGTCGCTTCGCCAGTCATGATTCGCCGGGATTCGTCTCGTCTGTGTCTTTCCCAGCTGTTCGCTCGTGCCGGTCGTTGTATCGCTTGAGTTCTCGGCCGATGCACTCCAGCGCCGTGACAGCGCGTTCGATGAGCTGGTACGTTGCTCGCGAAAGTCGGAATTTCTCCATCAGTTGGCCTCCTCTGGCTCGACGAGGTCGTTACTCTCAGCGACGAGTGCCTGAACGGCAGAGACAGGGTCGTTCTCGACCGGAAGTGTTCGATGGTCAAGCGGGGCGGGATACGCCCGGTCCCCCTGCGCACAAAGTATGATCAACCACTCTTCGCTCCCTTTGGCGCGGACGACGTAGTGGTCGATATCTCGACGTTGGAAGACTGTCCGATCTGTCCGGCTCACCGCACTCCAATTCGCCGGCAGTGACGATGACGGCGCCCCACCATCTGGCGTGAGTGCTCGGTACTCTTCGAATTCGGCGAGTGCCGCCTCGATATCCTCCCCGGTGAGGTGCCAGCAGTCGGCCGGGCCATCACACACCAGCTGACTGACCACGTCGTTGCGGAACTGGATGTAGTGTTGCTGGGCGACAGTTTCGTTGTCGGTGTAATCGAGGAGGAGCACACAGGCGAGCTGTGCCGGTCCGCTTCCCGTATAGCCCCAGTCGAATTCCGCCGGGCTATGCCGCACGAGACCGAGACTTCGATTTGGGGAGAGGCGTTCGTGTGCGGTGAGGTTCAGGACCACTGGCGTTCCGTCGACACGCATTCCGACGTACTCAACGCAGTCTGCACTCGCCTGCCATCGCTCACTCGCATCCTGTACGACTGCTCGTGGGTCGGTAGTCGAATTCATCTCCATCGGTTGCATGCGGGCGTTCGGATTCCCCGCACCCTGCTGGGGGTCGAAAAACTACCACCGGCTATTAGCCCCTCAGCGTCGCTTCAAAATTAGAATTCAGACTATTATAGTCCAGACTACAACAATTCATCAGACAATCAATCGATAGAGGCAAGTCTATTCTTCGAAGAGACAGCGAGCGGCTGCATCGTCGCCAGTGAGGGTCTGCTGATCCTCGTCCGTATCAGCGAAGAGTGTTGACTGATCTCCCTCGGATGTTTGCTCAACTTCGGGTCGATCGTCGACGCCGAACTCACTCGCCTCGGGGTGATCAAGACGCGAATCCCGGTCACGATGATCCACGTCAGCGCCGAAGTCCTCAAGCGAGGTCTCGACGCTTGTTTCGGTTACTTCGAGTTGACCATCGTCACCGAATGCGGTCTGTCGTTGAATCTCGATCTCTGGTCGATCGCTCATCTGGATTGAGCCTCCACCCACCGAGGCTCCGACAGACACCTCCGGGCGTTGGGTCAATCGTCTTGTGCGCGGAGTTCGCTGGCCCGCTGTTCAAGCCGGCGGAGGATTTGGACCCGTTGCTGATTCGCGTTCTCGTAGGCGACGCAGGCTCGCAGCGTCTCCATATCGTTGATCGTCACGATACCAGCGTTGATGAGTCGCGTATTCGGGGGCTCGAGCCGTTGTTCTGGCGAAAGATCGCTTGTGTCTGTTGTTTGACCGTCTGGATTGCTCACTGATAATCGCCTCCGCCACTGCTGAGGCGACAAAAAACGGCCCTCGTCGTTACCCGTCTTCTTCGGGTTGGATTTGGCGAGCGTCCTCTGCGAGATCGTGGATGTATTCTCTGAGGGTTTCCATGTCCTCGCGAGCGTCTTCGAGGGTCTTGCCTTTCGCTTTCGCGATTACCTCGTCCTGATCTCTGGTACCGGTTCCACGCTTGAGCTTTATGGTGAGGGAGACGCCGACGTCACTGCGTTCGACGTACTCCGTTCGTGTCGTCTGTTCGCTCGATTCAGCCGATTCGCCATCCGTACGAGATGGTTGGGTATGTTCTGACATGGGTTACTTTCGGTGATTGGTATTTAGATGGACGGTGCGGCTGGCTCGCCGGGTGTTTCGTGAAGGACTGCGTCGATCTCGGGCCCGGTGAGTCGCCAGCTTCCAGCAGACCCAGCACAGTCCAGTTGGCTCACGACCTCGGTTTTGAACTCCTGGTAGTGGTCGAGGGCGAACGCCTCGTCTCCCGTGTAGTCGAGGAGGAGTGCGAGCGCGAGTTGTGCCGGACCACTACCACCATATCCCCATTCGAATCCCGAGGGACTGTGATTCACCAGCGCGAGACTCCGCTCTGGTGTGAGCCGTTCTTGGCCGGGACGTTTCTCAACGATAGCCTGCCCGCTCTGCCGATATCCGACGTAGGCGATGTCGCAGTCGCTCGCTGGGCGTGTCTGTTCAATCGAGTGTGTGTCGCTAGGTCTACTCATCGGTCTGTTCGGGAGCTACTCGTTCGAGCACCCCCGCACCCCTCAGGGGGTGAAAAACAGTCCCAGGGACTGCTTGCCCCTACGCGAGATGGGAGATATCGGCTGGTTCGTCGACATCGTCGAACTCGCCTCGTTCGACCGGCTGCCAGTCATCACCGGGTGCTGGACTCCACCAGTCGACCTTGTAGGCACCTGGTGCGCCGAGGATCTTCACCCGTGCCGAGCCGTCAGGCAGATCACGACGGAGCTTCTCGTCGACGTGAAGGTTCCACGTCGAGTCGGTGTCGAAGCACGCGAGTACGGCCTCCTCGTAGCCACGGTCTTCTCTGGATTCCCGGAGGATGACCTGCGTGTTGCAGTTCTTGCAGAACACTCCCTCGAAGGGAATGTGACTGAATATCTCGTGCCCGCAGACGGGACACCAGAGGAACTCGAATAGTGCTTCTCTGTGGCGGTCGATGACTTCCAGACTCATCTGTGGATCTGGCCCGATTGAGACGGGCCACCCATTCCGGCCCAAAATAAACGTCACCGTAGACCCGCACCAATCAATCAGCGCTCGGCGCCGTACACGATTCTCGAGGATGCTTCGTACCCACAGCTCCGACACTCGAACCAGCGCTGAACCTTCGCGCCGTCAGCCGTTTTCCCACCGATTGCTACATCGCTGTTCGGACACTCGGGACAACTCAGTTCGGGCGCTGGCCGTTTCCGGAGATCGTCACGGAACGATTTCGCATCCTTCGTCTCGTACCCCCGCGACCACACCGGGTAGCCGTCGACGAGGATTACGCCACGCCACTTGTAGCGGTACGAGCCCGGGGCTCGGTGTAAGACAGCCCGAGCGCCGGTCTCCGTATTCCGGTATGCGAGTGTGGGCGTGCGGCTCTCGCGCTTCCAATTTGTGATCCGGGACATCTGTTAGAAGTGGACGTCGGCGGGCACGATCCAGAGCTCCTCGCTCTCCTCCAGCACTCGATCCAGCTGCTCACGGTGACGGATACCGTTCCCATATTCGTTGTACAGGAAGATTGTTGGCCCGTCGTAGGCACCGACCTGGTGGAACGCGTGCCGAGCGAGATCTTCGTCGCGCATGATCTCCTCATCGGAGAGTTCGTCAAGTGCTTCCCTCACCCGTTCGAGATTCCGATCGAACTCCTCTTTCGTCGCCTCCCAGCCACGCTCAAGCAGGTCTTGGCCGTCATCGGAGTCGACGGGCACCGCGGTCGGGAGATCTCCCCATCGCGCCTTCCCCGCAACGGACGTGTCCTCCTCGTCGAAGGTCACATAGTAGTCGAAGACGGCGCCGGCATGTGGGTCCGCGCCGACCAGGCGATCGAACACCGTCTTTCCGGTGACCAGCGCGTCGTCGTGCGTCGATGCCTCTACCAGTGCGTAAATCACCATATGCATCTCGAACACCTCGAAACGCCGACGCATCGGGAGTGATTGCTCGCTCGCTCCTGCTGCGCCGGCACCCATCGCCGGTGCAATAACAAACACGGCTCTCATGAGAACTCATAACTGATGATTGGCATCTGAGGCTGTGTGAATGGCTGAACGTAGTATGAGTGGCTTGAGCTATATTGGGTGTGTGATTGATTAGAACAGAAGGGAACTTTTACGGCTGAATGTGTTTGGAATGAAATGAGGATCGCAACCAAATCGGACTTCTCCTCAACACAGTACTGCTGTTTTCGATTCTAAGTAGTTCCAAATACAAAACCAGATACCTGAAAGCAGTCGATCCTACGCGATTTCACCCGGAACGCGTCACGAGTCGGTCAGAAGTTGCCGAAGCACGTAGTGCAGGATACCGCCGTGTTCAACATATCGCACACCGGCGGGCGTCCCGACCTGGGCCGTCACCGGGAACTCGACCGACGACCCGTCCGACCGCTCCGCAGTCACCGTCAACTCGGCCATCGGCTCCAGCCCGTCGTCCAACCCGTAGATAGCGAAGACTTCTGACCCGTCTAGTCCGAGCGCTTCACACGAGTCGCCGTCCTGGAACTGCAACGGCAGCACGCCCATCCCGACGAGATTGTCCCGGTAGATGCGCTCGTAGCTCTCGGCGATGGTTGCGCGAACGCCGAGGAGGTCGGTTCCCTTCGCCGCCCAGTCACGACTCGAGCCGGTTCCGAACTCCTCGCCCGCCATCACGACGAGGGGCGTCCCCTCCTCGTGGTAGCGCTGGCTGGCCTCGAACACGGTCGTCTGCTCGTCCGTCGGCTGGTGAATCGTGTAGCCGCCTTCGACGTCGTCGAGCATCTGGTTCTCGATGCGGACGTTGGCGAACGTCCCCCGCATCATCACCTCGTGGTTGCCCCGGCGGGCACCGTACGTGTTGAACTCGTGAGGCTCGACACCGTGGTCCATCAGCCACTGCCCGGCGGGGAGGTCCGAGCCGAACGGTCCTGCGGGGCTGATGTGGTCGGTCGTCACCGTATCACCCAGTGTCAACAGACACCGTGCATCCTCGACGTTGGAGACGCTAGGTTTCTCCAGTGGGAAGTCCTTGAAAAACGGCGGTTCCCGGATGTACGTCGAGTCCTCGTCCCACTCGTAGACCTCGCCAGTCGGCGCATCCAACGCCTCCCATCGTTCGTCGCCCTCGAACACGGAGGCGTACTTCTCCTCGAACATCGACGGGTCGACGAAGTCGTGGACGGCTTCGTGGATCTCGTCGCTGTCCGGCCAGAGGTCCGACAGATAGACCGGGTTGCCGTCCTCGTCGTACCCCAGCGGGTCGTGCTCCAGATCGATGTCCATCCGACCGGCCAGCCCGTATGCCACCACCAGCGGTGGGCTGGCGAGGTAGTTCGCCCGCACTTTTGGATGGATGCGTGCCTCGAAGTTCCGATTCCCGGAGAGTACGCTCGTCGTCCAGAGGTCGTGTTCGTCGATCGCGGTCTCAATCGGTTCGGGGAGTGGCCCTGCGTTTCCGATGCAGGTCGTACAGCCGTAGCCCACGACGTTGTAACCCAGGTCTTCGAGGTACGGCAAGAGTCCCGATGCTTCGAGGTACTGGGTGACGACGCGGCTGCCGGGTGCGAGGCTGGTCTTGACGTAGTCCGGGACGTCGAGGCCGCGCTCGACGGCGTTCTTCGCCAGGAGCCCGGCTGCCAGCATCACGGACGGATTTGACGTGTTCGTACAGCTGGTGATGGCGCTAACGACGACGCTCCCGTGCCCGATCTCGATTTCGTTGCCGTCGAGGTTCACTGTAGCGCGCTTCGTGAGGGGTCCCAGATTCTGTTTTTCAGTGTCGCCCGCTTGTTGAACGCCGCCGTCAGTTCGTTCGGCGTCGGTTGGTTCTCCGGTCAACTCGGCCTGGGTGTTGCCGCCCTCTCCGAGCCACCGGGCCAGCGCCTCCTCATCGATTTCATCGAGGGCTTCTTCGAACTCGCCGTGGAGTAATTCCCGGAAGTGGGTTCGCATGTCACCCATCTCGACGCGGGACTGGGGTTTCTTGGGGCCGGCGAGACTCGGCGTCACGGTCGAGAGGTCCAGTTCGACTGTCTCGGTGTACTCGGGGTTCTGCTCACCGAACAGCCCCTGGGCGTCCAGGTAGTTCCGGACGAGTTCGATGTGTTTCTCGTCGCGGCCCGTCAGTTCGAGGTAGTCGAGGGTGGCCTCGTCGACGGGGAACATGCTGATGGTCGAGCCCTGCTCGGGGGCCATATTGGCGATGGTCGCCCGGTCAGGGACGGTCAGCGTCTCCACGGCGGGGCCGTAGAACTCGACGAATCGGTCGACGACGCCGACGTCCCGGAGCAGTTCGGTGACGTGCAGTACGAGGTCGGTCGCTGTCGCACCCTCGGGGAGTTCACCCGTAAGTTTGACGCCGACGACTTCGGGGAGGTTCATCGTGATGGGCTGGCCGAGCATCGCGGCTTCGGCCTCGATGCCACCGACGCCCCAGCCGACGACGCCGATGCCGCCGATCATCGGCGTGTGACTGTCCGTGCCGACGAGCGTGTCCGGAAGCAGCCAGTTCTCGCCGTTCTGCTCGCGTTCGTGGACGACCTGCCCGAGATACTCTAGGTTCACCTGGTGAACAATTCCCGTTCCAGGTGGGACGACGCTGAAGTCGTCGAAGGCGTTTTGCGCCCACTTCAGTGCCCGGTACCGTTCGCTGTTGCGCTCGTACTCCAGTTCGACGTTCTTCTCGTAGGCGTCCTCGCTACCGAAGTAGTCCACTTGGACGCTGTGGTCGATCACGAGGTCGATGGGCACCTCGGGTTCGACGAGAGTTGGGTCGCGGTCCTTGCGGTCGACGGCCGACCGGAGCGCCGCGAGGTCTACGACGGCAGGGACGCCTGTGAGGTCCTGGAGGATGACCCGGGACGGCTGGAACGGAATGTCGGCGTCGGAAACGTCCGGTTGCCAGCCAGCGAGGTCACGGATGTCGTCCTCGGTAATGTCCTCCCCATCGGCGTTTCGGAGGACGGATTCGAGCATGACACGGATGCTAACCGGGAGTTTATCAAGTTCACAGAGGCCTTCCTCTTCGAGGACGGTGAGGTCGGCCATCTTGTAGGTCGTTCCATCGGCTTCGAACTCGCGGATCGCATTGAAGGGGTTCATTATTGTGGAATACTTCAAACGGAGTAACGGTTATTCTTGTCCCCGTTCTCGGGAGACGGGATTCGAGCAGTTGGACCTGCCCGAAGGGGTTCAGAGAGCTCGTTGCTCTCGCGTTCGACGAGTGGTACAGTTCTGCATAAGGTGGCACTGCCTTCCTCGCCAGTGTTCATGGGTTCAGGCACCCGTTTCTTGGCCAGTCTTACTGTCCATGCGTTCAGGCGCGATTCGTGACAACCGCATCGCGTTCCCGGTGACGCCGAGGCTCATCCCCATGTCGCCGACGATGACCGCGACCGCGACGCTCACCAGTCCCAGCGGGACGCCGAGTGCAAGCAGGGCCTTCACGCCGAGGCTCGACCAGATGTTCTGGCGGATCACGCCGTTCGCCGTGTGCGACAGCCCGTAGAGATACGGCAGCTTGCTGATGTCGTCGCCCATCAGCGCGATGTCGGCGGTCTCGATTGCGGTGTCCGTTCCGGCCGCGCCCATCGCGATGCCGACCTCAGCGGTCGCCAGCGCGGGCGCGTCGTTGATGCCGTCGCCGACCATCGCCACGTCGCCGTACTCCGCCTGTAACGCCTCCACGGCATCGACCTTCTCGTCGGGCAATAGTTCTGCGCGATACTCGTCGACGCCGACCTGTTCGGCGATCGCACGGGCCGTCCCCTCGTTGTCGCCGGTCAGCATCACGACGTGCGCGACGCCGAGTTCGTGCAGCCGTGCGACCGCCCGTTCGGCGGCCGGCCGCACCTCGTCGGCAATGGCGATAATGCCGATCAATTCGGTATCCGTGCCGACGAGGACGACCGTCTTCCCCTCATTCTCGAACCGCGAGATCGCGCCGTCCTCGAGGTCGGCACAGTCCTCGCGTTCGCACTGCTCGTGGGCCACTTCGGCGACTGCGCCGCCGTCGGCACGGAGGTGGGCGTGCGACAGGTCGAAACCCAACTCCTCGAAGAGGGCGGGCTTGCCTGCATAGTACGTCTCGCCGTCGATGTCTGCGCTGATCCCCTTTCCGGTGATGCTCTCGAATTTCTCGATACTCGGCACGTCATCGCCGGCATCCTTTTCGGCGCGTTCGAGTATCGCCTCGGCGATTGGGTGTTCGCTTCGCTGCTCGAGTGCAGCCGCGTGCTGGAGTACCGTCTCGTCGTTCGTACCGCCAAGCGCTACGACGTCCGTGACCGCGAGTTCGCCCTTGGTGAGGGTACCAGTCTTGTCGAGGGCGATGGCGTCCACCTCGCCCATCGCTTCGAGGTGGTTGCCGCCTTTGATGAGGACACCGTTCTTCGCGGCACTGGTGATCCCCGACACCACGGAGACTGGGGTCGAGATGACAAACGCACACGGGCAGGCGATCACCAGCAGAGTAAGCCCCCGAATGAACCACGCCTGCCAGTCGCCCGCGAAGGTGAACCCGTAACCGGCTAGGTCCACCGACACCGGATCAGCGATAACCAGCGGCGGGATAGCGGCGGTCAGGATTGCCAGCACGACGACGAGGGGTGTGTAGTAGCCGGCGAACTGGTCGACGAACTGCTCGGACTCGGTCTTCTTCGCCTGTGCGCCCTGCACCATCTCGATGATCTGCGAGAGCGTCGACTCCGAGGCGGCCGAAGTGGCCTCGAACTCGAGGTATCCTTCCTCGTTGATGCTGCCCGCGTACACTTCGTCGCCGGCAGCCTTGTCGACGGGGACGCTCTCGCCCGTGATCGGCGACTGGTCGACTGCACTCTCGCCTTCGATGACCGTCCCGTCGAGCGGAATCTTGTCACCGGGGCGAACAACCACGGTCTCGCCCACCTCCACCTCCTCGGCGGGCACCGTGACTTCCTCACCATCGCGAAGGACGGTCGCCTCGTCGGGCGAGAGTTCCATCAGCTCGCGCAGGGAGTCCCGTGCCCTGTCCATCGCATAGTCCTCGAGCAGCTCGGCGATGCTGAATAGGACGGCCAGCGTCGCCGCCTCGACGAAGTAGCCGATACCGGTCGCGGCGATGATGGCCGTCCCCATTAGCAGGTCGATGTCCAGACTCCGGTTCTTCGCGGAGTAGTACCCGCTACGGACGACCGGGATGCCACTGGCCGCGACGGCGCCGAGGAACAGGACATCTGCGATGTGGAGCGGGTACTCGAGGACACTTGCGATGGCGATGTTCTGTCCTGCGAGGAAGAACTCGAAGAGGAGCCCGACGGTGAGGAACGCCGCGCCGAGCCACGTCTTCTTCGCGCGAGGACTCGTCCAGACCTCCGATGGTGGTGCGATGTCGACGCCATCGGCCGCCTGGTTGTCCTCATCATCGCCCTCGGCGTCCGAGCCCCCGACGACCTCGTAGCCGGCGCCTTCAATCGCCTTGACGACGTCGGCTTCGCTAGTCCGATCAGGGTCGTACGTGACGTTGGCTGTGCCGGTGGTCGGCTGGAGCGTGACGTCAGTAATGCCGTCGACACGCTGGAGGCTCTTGTTCACCTTTTGGGCGCAAGAGGGACAGTCCATCTCGGGAACGGCGAGGCGGGCGGTCAGCTCACGTCGCTGTCCGCCGCCGCTCGTTCCTCCTGCTGCGTCCGGATTCTCTGTCATCACGTCACGGTAGGAGCGGGAGTTCGATATGTCTTTGTTGGAATATTCCAACTACGGCCCTCAGTGGGATGCCAGCCGTTCTTCCGCTACCCGCTCGCCGGCGACATGTTGCTTCGCCAAATGTTCTTCCGCCCGACGGAGTCGGTAGGTGAGTGTTGACCGTGGCACGTCGAGATGCTCTGCGAGTTCTCCAACATCGACCTCGCGGGGTGATTCGTAGTAGCCGTGTTCGACGGCGGCCTGGAGAGCAGCCTCTTGGGCTGGAGGCAATCCACTTGGTGTTCCGTCGCTTCCCCTAGCTGATGTTGTGTCCGCTGTGCGGAGCATCTCCATCTGGGCGCACTCCCCGACGGCGACTTTGAGAGCGTCGAAGAACGCCGCCACGTCGCCATCGCCGGAGTGGATGAGTCGCCACGTGTAGTGGCGGCCCTCGTGACGAGTCTCGAACAGCACGCCGTCGCCGAGGTGGTCGCGAGCGATGTGGGGGACTGAGGCGCAGGTCGGAGTGCGCTCCCAATCTGAGTAGAGGATGAGCGCGTTGTCCGTGCGGTCGAGGACGCGGGTGGTCTGTGTGGCGTTGCAGTCCTCGGTGGCGAGACAGTCAGCGTAGTAGTCGCCGTTGAGAAAGGCGTCCTCGATGGCGTTGAGCGCCTCAGGCGTACCGGTGGCATGGTCGACCCGCCAGAGACGCTCGGCAGTGGCGTGCAGCGAGAGCGAGCGAACGCGAGCGTCGGGGTGGTCGGCGAGGGCGTCCGCCACCCTGTTGCAGCCGGGCTCGTATTCGAGAGCGAAGACGAGTTCGCGCATACCCCGTCTAAGGCCTGCTACGACATAACCCATGGCCTGCAGCGTTATCGACCAGTAGATCTCAGATTACGTCGTCAGGGTCGTGAACTTCCTGCATTCGCTGTGCTTCGGCCGCGTATTGCTCCTGGAGGTCGGGGTCATCGACCATGCCAAGATTGCCGGGTTCAGCATCGACTGCTGCTGTCGTATCTCGGACGTCGGTGAAGGACGTGAGTGCGCGTTCCTTCCGATAGTACTGTTCTCCATCGGGTGTTGCGTAGGTGAGGATGATCAGGTTCTGCTCGTCATCGGAGTACGTCCGTTCGACAAGCCAAACACGAACGTCATCTTCAGACTGATTTGACATACTTAGACATCCCCCGATATCCACTAAGGGATTGGTGTTACGGCTTGCCGAGACTCGCTGTCTCGAAGGGTGATTCTCCGGTCGGAATGAGCAGCTCCTGTCGGTCTCCGACTCGCTCGGCCAGCTTCCGTTTCAGATACTGTCTCGCCGTCGACGGCGTGAAGACGCCCTTGTCGAGCATATCGCCGATGACGTCTTTGAGGGCCGCGAACTGGCCCTGCAGGTGGCCGTCGCCGACCGGCTCGCCGTCGTACCAACGCACCGTCGCGAGCGCACCGTTCCCGACCGTCTCTCCCTGTTCGACTGTCTCCGAATCGTACTGCAGGCCGAACCACAGCGTCCGATAGGCGGTCACCTCGAACGTCGTCGACACCACGAAGAACGCCTCGTGGTGGAGATAGTCGAGATGGTCCGCGACGATCTCGTCGAGCGTGAGCCCGGTGGCGCGGGGCTTCAGCTCCACGACCGTCGACGGCCGATCTTCGCCAGCGAGGTAGCCGTCGACCGCATCTGTCTCGAGGCCATCGGCTAACTCCGCCAGCAGCTGTTTCGCCCACTTGGAGTCGGTGTCTTCGCCACCGAACGGTGTTTCGGCCGATATTCGGTGTTTGAGCTTGAGATTCGCAGCACCCCAATGAGAGTAGTGGAGCGTGTACTGTCCGTCTGTCCGTTCGTACGCAACGAGTGCGCGGTGACCCATCGAGCAATCACCTCACGGGGCGACCGCGACTGGATCGCCCCGCACCCCTCCCGGGGGACGAACAAAGCTACTCGTCGATCGGGTCGGGTGAACTGAGGTCCGCGTGGAGGACTTCGCCGTCGCGAACGACGTACCGCTTGGCCAGGACTGGGAAGCGGCACTTGGTAAATCCGGCTGTCTGGATGTCGAATTCTTCGTTCGGTTCGAGATACTCCGCGAGCGACCGGAGGAACTCGTGGGTGACGATGCCACCGTCGTAGTCAGGAAGTCCGTTCTCACGAGCCTCGTACACTTCGAAGCTGTCGTAGCCCCAGATGATCAGTTCGCCGTCGTCGTCCACCTCCCAGTTGAGCGTCCCGAAGCAGTGGTTCTCACAGAGTTCGCGGACTGCCTGTGGGTCTGTTACGAGCGCGCCGGTCGATGTCGTTGCGGCTTGGAGTATTGCCATGGATTGTTCTCGGGAGCTGTCTCGCGCCCCCGCACCCCTTCAGGGGGCGAACAACCGTTCACGCTGTGACGGCCACAGGACGCTGAGCTGCCGACGCGTCGAGCTGTCAGGATTCTCTGTTGACGTCACCGTCCCCTGTCGTATTCGGTTGGGTGAGAACATCCACCTGCTCGAGGAGCGTCGTCGCGGTGCTAATTCGCTCTCGATCAGCGGGCCCCAATTGGTCGGCGTCGATACTGGAGAGGCTGCTAAGCGCGCGGTGGAGTCGATAGCCAGGGGTGTCTCGTGGGTCCATGTGTGCGCCTCCGCCAATTCTCGGCGCCGAAAAACACCGGCGGGCAGTCAGCAGGTGTGGTATCGTCGGGTGGTCGCGAGCTGGCTTCTGTTAACCAACAACTCCGAGCCGACACCAGGATTGTTGGTTAATTTGACGTTGTCTTTACTGACCGGCTTCGGGTTCGGGCCCGTAGCGTGGCGTGCCGCACCGCTGACAGCCCCACATTGGCTGCCCGGTCCACTCGTCATCGGGGACCGCCTCGAATTCGCGAAAACGATGCTTAGTCTCCCGACCACACTCCCGACACTCGAGGTGAATTCTGTTTGGGCGCTCGCGTCGTGACTGTTCGGTATCAGTTTTGTCAACGGATTCCTGGAGCGAAATCGCTGGCACCAGCCAGAGGTCGTCGTCTGCGTCCTCACGGAGGCTTACAAGACGATCTTCGGAGCGAACCCCACTCCCGGTTTCCTCATAGAGAAACGTCGTGTGCTCGCCGTCGTGACGGGGCTGCGTCGTCTCTGTCCACGCCGTCCGCTCACGAGCAGCCGCGAGCAGCTGATTACCACATTCAGACGTGACTCGTGTCGCCGAGGGGAGCGAGGGCCACTGATCGACAAGCTGTGGGGCCGGTTCCTCGTCGAGATCGTAGATTAGCTTGCAGTCATCGACTACTGGGTCATCATCTCCCTTCGCGAGGAGGGTGGCCGCAGCAGATCCCTTCGCGACGGCGCCGTAGAACGTCGACGCCTCAACGACTATGTGGATGATATGGAGGAGAGTCTGTTCATCAGTCGATGTGTCCTGATCGTCGGCTGCTTCGAGATGGTTGGTGAGACAGAACCGGCACTTCGACTGGCCAGCGGGGATCGACGCTCCACAGGAATCGCACTCGGTCTCACCTTCTGTCGGGTCGTCTGGATAGCCCGCGTCGACGCCACCAGAGCGTTGCCGCCGGGGCTCGCCACTACTACTGGCGAGTTGATCGTCGGGAACGTGGGTCGCTTCGCCGAGCGGTCGGAGGACTTCGTAGTCGGCGTACTGGTCGGTCATAGGGTGATCTGGCCGTATCATGCTTCGTCTTCGGATTTAAACAATGGCTCTCACATCAATCAGACAACAAAATACAACCGAAAATCAGCAGTGTGGGCGTTAGACAGCCAGTTCGTCCAGCGCGTCGCGGTGGGTTCGCACGGTGACCACCGAGACGTTCGCAACGTCGGCGACGTCCGACTGGGTAAGCCACCGTCCGTCTTCGCGCCCGGCCTTGTACAGACAGGCTGCGGCGAATCCGGATGGTCGAACCCCCGTGGTTGCTCCGGTCGATTCGGATGCTTCCGCCAGCTGCCGAGCCCGCTGCCGGATCTGATCGGAGACGTCAAGCTCCGAGGCCAACCGCGGAACGAACGCACTGGGCGTCACGGGTTGGGCCGGCAGGCCAAGTTCCGTATTCAGCGTCGTGTATGCGTTCGTCACCCGCGATTGCTCGACGCGCGCCGACTCGGTGATGTCGTTGAGCGTTCGCGGCCGCCCGTTACACCGACACGCTCCGTAGACACTCGCGGCGGCCATCGCCTCGATTGAGCGGCCCTGCAGGAGGTCCTCGTTCTGGGCACTCCGGAAGAGCTGGCAGGCCTGGTCACGGATCGTCTCGGATAGTTCGAGCGTACTACTGATCCGGCGGACTTCACTGAGTCCGTGTGCAAGGTTGCGTTCGGCTTTCGACTGAAACCGCCCACGCGTCTGTTCACGGCGCATCCGGAACAGCCGGCGTCGCTTCTGCTCGGAGAGGCTGTTCCCGTTTGCATCGGTCCCGTGGCCGATCTCCGTCGACAACCCACGATCGTGCCGCGCTGCCGTCAACGGAGCGCCTGTGCGCTCGCGCTCATCTTCGTCGAACGCTCGCCACTCTGGCCCGTGGTCGATCCGCTGGTCATCGATGACGAGCCCACACTCCTCGCAGATGGTTTCGACTGCGTTGGTAGTGACCCGCCCGTCGCATTCGGGGCACTGGTTAGGGTTCGACTCCGTCTGACCGTCCTCGTCGAAGCTCGTTTCGTAGATGTCTCTGATTGCCATGGATACTCACGAGGGGACTCACGTGGATCGCGTCTCTCGGAGTGCCCCTCACCTATCAGGGGGCACATACACACCACACGGGACAGCGCTGACACTGATGGGCTGCGGTGGCGAAAGCCCGGCCGCGAAACGGCGCGTGAGCGCCGTGAGCAGCCCGGACCGTGGAGGTGGTGGGAGGTGGCGGTGACCGCGTACACACCAGCAAAAAAGGGGTGCGCCGACCGGCTATTCCCACCACCGACCGCGCTCAGGGAACATAATGGTGCTCCACCCAGTGACAGCCAGTGAGACGCGCCCCTCGTACCAGTTCCGGGCTACCTTGTGAATACGCACCTGCTCGCCCTCTTCAATCCACGGCGCATCTGATTTCTCCCAGATCGTCACCTTCGTTTTTCCACTGTCGTCTGCGATCAGCCCGACTTGAGCGATGGCCGGCGAGTCCGCATCCCAGAGTACTTCCACTCGACCCTCGATGCTCACCTCTTTGCGATTGACGTCCTCGAGCTTCCCAATGGGGATCACCGTCCCAGGCGCCGTCTGCAACTCCTCGAACACCCCGACGACTGCACTCGTTAGGTCTTTCCCACCGACGACGGCTTCACCCAACCGCCGGCCAATCGCTGCTCGCGACCAGCCATCCAGCTTCTCCGCCAGTCGCATCGACTGCTTGTTCACCGCCGCCAACTGCTCCTGCGTGAGCTCTGCACGAGGATCGTCTCGCTCCGGGTCAGCCATCGGATTCACGCTCGCTGCCCGCTTCTGGAACTTCACACGCCGCTCAGCGCTTCGCTTCGCTGCGATGTCTCGCGTCCGCTTCGCACGCCCCTCCTGCTGACTGAGTTCTGCCTGGGCACTGATGTGTTCCAACTCGGCCTCTCGTGCCTTGATGCGCTCTTCCTGTTCGAGGGTCTTCCCGAACATGTGATCCGGGCCTTCCTCGACGCGCGCGTCTGGGTGGTTGGAATCGACTTTGGCCTGGACTTCCATGTCGACCGTCGCCCGGAACTCCGGGGTCTCGTCGACGACTTCGAAGCCGTCCTCGCCGATCTCGACGTCATCGTGTTTCTCGAAAGCCTGTTCATCGACCGAAACCTCATTACCGAAGACGTTCTTACTCGACATTGGAGTTCAGCTCCTGAAGGCGCTCACGCGCCCGACACCGCGATGCTACAACATCGCGGATTTCCTCGACGACAACGACCGACAGAACCATCTGCGCGCTCTCGCTCGCGCCTTCGCGAGCGCCCTGTGGGCGCGAGCGAGAGCGCGCCCGAGGCGGACGATCATCCAGCACCGCGCGCCGACCCGCCCGGAGCGAGCGGCCAGCGGGATATGCCCGCTCGTGTCCGGCCCGATGTGCGGGTCCGTGTCCAGGGCGACTGTCGCCGAGAACGCGCGCCGCGGTGTGGCGCGCGACAGCGCAGGCGGCACAAAGCGCTGGAACGCGAAAGCCCGCAAGGGGCGCAACCGACGGGGATACCCGCTGGCGCCGAGGGCACATCCATTTTAGCCCGGAACGGGCGCGGGCGGTGCGGAGAGCGCCCGCAGGCCCGGAATGGTCGGTCGCGAGCGACGCGGAGGGCGGAACGCGGCGAGCGGTGCGGGCCATAACGGACACATCTGTCCACCCAGCCGCGACACTCAGCGACCCAACTACTGCCCTGGCGGACTCAGAAAGGGCGAGGCCGTCTCGGTCACCGGGAAAGCAGGCTCTCCCGAGCTAACGGGCGGCGCGCCGCCCGTGAACGGCCGAGGGCCTTCATCGTGTTGCTCACCCAGCAACCTCAGCTGAGTCAGTCATACTCGTTGCGAGATAGCGAAGTTATTTAAATATCGGTTCGTATCTACGCAACAGATGCTTACCGAAGGCGAGGTTCGCGCGCTCACCGTCCTTCACGGTGAGCAGACAGTCTCCGAATTTGCGACCCAGCTGGACCGCAGTCTCAGCTACACGTCTGAACTTGTCGATCGTCTCGAAGCGACCGGACTCGTCGAGACGCGTCGACAAGGGAAAACAAAGCAGATCCGGCCATCGGACGCGAAAGCACTCGAACTCCTCGCAGACATCACCCAAGAGTATTCGCACATCGACTGGCCTGAACTGTTGTCGGGTGCGACGCTCCGCGTTCTCTACTATCTTGAAACACCGCGGGTCGTAATGGAGCTCGCACGCCGGGCCAACATTCACAGGAGTACCGTCCATCGCGCCCTCGATCCACTTCAGCATCGAGGGATCATCTACGAAACTGACGAGGATGCATATGTGCTGAACGAGGGATTCGAACAACTGAGTACGCTTGCTCGGGAACTCGTTCACCACGACCATCGCCAGACCGTCGAACAACACACCGACACCTACACGATTCTCTGGGAGTCACTCGACGAGTTCCTCGTCCAGACCGCAGATGAGATTACCGCCGAGGACTTCCTTTCGACGGGGCCAGAGCGTTTCCAGACCTACGACCTGCCCCTTCTGGCCCGCGACCGTCGGTACTATTTCCATTCAGAGACGATGAATGATCTCTCGCCGGCGATGCTGTGCTGTCATATGCTCGTAATCGATTCGGGCGCACGTACCCAGTCATACTGTCTGCTCCTGCTCAGCCACGTTGACGTCGACCGTGACGAACTGCGTGACCAGGCCACAAAGTACGGCGTCGACGATCTCGTCGAGGACTTGCTCACGTATCTCGACACGAGTGGCGAGGAGCGGGCATCTCGACTTCCCGAGTGGGAAGAGTTCCAAGAATTGGCTGCGGACTACGGGGTGTCAGCATGAGGGCGCGATTCGACAGTTCGTACATTCGGTCGGAACTCGAGCGCATCGGCGAGCAGCTAGACGACCCACTCACTGTCTTCTTGATCGGCGGTGGGGCAATGGCGTTCCAGGATCTCAAGACCACTACCAAGGATATCGATCTCATCGTCGCATCCGGTGATGACCTCGGGCAGCTCCAAGCAGTACTGCTCGAACTTGGTTACGATATCGTTCGGGAACCGGACGAAGAATACGAAGCGCTCGGTGCTCAGCGAATCCTCGAGAACGATGATGGGTGTCGAATCGACATCTTTCACCAGCAGGTAATCGATAAACTGGTTCTTTCTGACGGGATTCGGAAGCGTAGCGAGCGGTACCTCAACCCCAGCAACTTGGTGGTCGAACTCGTGAGCCCAGAGGACATCTTCCTATTCAAGGCGGTCGCCGGACGGGTGGACGATATCGAAGATATGTTTTCGCTGCTGCAGACTGACCTCGATTTCGACGTCGTCGAAGCAGAACTCGCCGCGCAGATCGACCTCTTGGATCAAGAGCTATTCGTAACATACGTGAACGAGGCGTTGGCCGATCTCACCGAGCAACACAACGTGAGGACACCCCTGCATGAGCCGGTCGCGGAGATTACAGAGCGCGTATACGAGGAACTCGAAGTGCTTCACGCCCTCGACGAACCGAAATCTATGCCTGCCCTCCAGCAGGAACTCGATTACACCACGGTTGAATTACAGGATATCGTGAGTCGTCTCGAGGAGAAAGACGCAGTCAAGGGAACCGCTGATCGCATCGAGCGTCTTTCGACGACGATCTGACGGCGAGGGATACCGGAATCTATGGCGTAATGCCAAGCGGTGCGGCTTATTGGATACTTTCCCTATCCATGGATAGGGAGACTCCCCATTAGTCGCGGTCAAGCGCGACGTCGACTTCGTCAACGAGGTCCTCCATGGAAACGGTGTAAGCGTCGGCAACATGTCTCACTCAACGAGATGCTCATCGAGGTCGTGCGTCCAGTACGTCGCGGGCCCGCCAGGACTACATCGCGCACACAGCTGCAGCGGCCCCTCGAGATGGCCGAGTTCCACACGGAAGCGCGTGAGCGCCGCGAGAGCGTCGACGACGAGCCCACAGCCATCGCAGGCGTCGCGATCGCGCTCGTCGGGATCCGGCTCCATCTGGATCGCGCAGTCGACGCAGATAGGGTGGGTGACCCGCTCATCTTCCCCCCAGGTGTGGGCGTCGCCAGTCTCGGTGCTGGGCGGAGCGTCGCAGAACGCACACCCTGTAAGCGTCTGCTGCATTACTCCGCCTCCGCGTCGGCGTCGCGGCCGGCCGTCCAGCCACGGTGGAAGACGGCCAATTGCGTCGTCGAGTCGAAGGTAGTAACACTCGGCTCGTGAACGAGAACGCGATCCTCGGGAACGGGTGTGACGACGTCCGCGTCGATGAGGTCGTCGACTAGGCTGCGGGCCGTTGCGTCGTCGACGTCCGCGGTCGCGACGCTCGCGGCGTCACGGTCCTGTGCGAGGAGTTCGGTTTCGAGCTGTTCGTGGTCGGCACTCGTGTCGTCGTGAGGATCGGGACCAGCCATGGTGAATCACGCCGCGCACGCTCTCGCGCGCTGCACGCCTCCCGGCGCCGATAAACAGCCCAGTCGGAGGGCGTCAGTCCGACCCTGGGTCGCGATACTCGAAAACGGCAACGTCGCGGAGGGATAGGGCGGTGGGCGGGGGTTGAGGGAATGAATTCTGGCAACGTCGTTAACCAACACTTCGACAGAACTGGTCCCGAGTGTTGGTTAAGAGTGTGGCCTATGGAGTCCGGAGTTCCTGAACCGGCTTCACGTTGAACGTGTCCGGCTCGCTGGCTGCTGCTTCTCGTGTGCGTTCCGCTTGTGAGGCTGCCGACCGGGTGAGCTGGGTGACGAGTTCGTCGCGAACGATCTCCCGAGGAACGGTTGTCTCGTGCCAGCCCAGCCGGGCGTCGAAGTGCCGCTTTTGGAACTGCTCGCTGACGTCGTCGACGGCGACGTACTGCGTGCGGTTTGTCCCCCGGACCTGGTGGGTGACGACGACTGCCCCCACGTGCTCGTGCGTCAGCTCGATTAGGGCACACTCCACGAGCGCGACGAGCGACGCGTGATCGCGGTCGTTCGGGATCGCCACCTCGAGGTCTGCCCACGGAGCCTCCCCGTCGGAGTTGGTTGCTGCTTGCTGTACCGTCTGCGTTTGGGTCGTACGTTCCGAAGCCATCGTCTATCGGGGGCACGTGATGTACCCCGCCGCCCCCTGGCGGGGGTGACAGACGTGCCGCTGCGGTCGCAACGCTACTTGGACCGACCGCCGAATAACCGACCCAACAGTGAGGATGACTCTGACTCACTACTGTTCTCACTCGTAGTAGCGGCGTGCTCGCCCTGGCACTCCTCCTCCTGGCCACGGGTGGCGAGTTCGTCAGTGAGTCGCTTGACCTCCGCTTCGAGAGCGTCGATGCGCTCGGTTTTCTCCGTGAGTGTCGCCTCGAGCTCGTCGACGCGGTCGCTCAAGATCTGGTTCTTCTCGGCGAGATACGCGCGACTCCGCTCCGAGTCAGCAGCGCCGACGTCTGGCGACGATGTGGCGGGGATCTCGTCCGCGGTATCGTCGCCGGCGTCCGGGTCGTAGAACTCCGAAGTAGTCGCAATTGCTCGCTCGATGGTCTTCTCCCCATACGTCGACCCATCAGCGTAGTGGACCTCGTCCCACTTCTCCCGAAGCAATCCTGACTGGCGAAACAGGTGATCCATCTGCGTCCGGTCGCCACCGGTCCAGAACGCCAGCAGACAGCACAGCGCCATGTCGGCCTCGGACTGGCTGTCGTAGCCGGCTGTGTTCCCGTTCCAGAGCCGCTCGAACTTCTCGCCGTTCGATGCATTCCGCGCTTTCTCGAGGAGGTCCTCGTCTTCGAGGTCGACGTCAACGCCGGCTGCACCGGTCGTCGGTGACTCGTCGTCAGCGCTACCACGCTGTTCGGACTCTGCTGCCGTGTCACGCTCTGTCTCCTGAACGTACTCACGGTGAATCGCTCTGAGCGCGTCCTGTCGACGTGCGACGCACGTTGGTGTCCGCTCGACGTGATCGCCAGTGACGGTGAAAAATCGTGCCGTGTCGTACAGTTCGATGCTCCCGCGACGGTTCCGCCCCTCGGGAAGTTCGCCCCTGATGAGGACGTGATAGCCGGTGCCGGACGGTGACACCTCCGTATAGGAGTCGAGGCGCTCGATGATGTCTAGTGCCGCGTCGTCGACGTCGCCGGTTTCAGGATCACGGCAGTCGTCCAGGTCGACACCGACGATGGGATCGTCGTCGGTAAACACGAACCCAACGCCATCGGCGTGTGCCGTCTCGGTGTAGTCGAGCGCTGTCTCGAAGCTCGCCCAGGTCTCCGACTCTGTTGATGACGCGAACCCCCCACCTCCCGGCGTCACCGGAATCTTCGTCGACTTGCCGTCCCGCTCCTCTTCGCGCCAGCACACCCACTGGTCCCGTTCGCGTAGCGTCTCCGGAATCGCCTCCGATTCGTCGATACTACTCTCACTCATCCTCACATAGCACCTCGCATGGCTCTCACTGGCTCTGAGCCAGCACAGACTTCACGCTGCTCTGCGTGTCGATCCAATCCCTTGGTCCCAACGGGGAACCCCCGTTCTATCCTAGTTGGTTTTTGCCGTAACAGATCATTCAAATCAGTGAAATCCTGGGTCTGAGGCTCCCGATACGTGCATACAGCAAAATCTCTCCAGAATGCTTGTGTTACGGCATTTCGGTTGGTTGCCGTAACCCCTCTCCGTCTGCTGATTTCGGTGCTGCGGAGACGATATGCCTCGATGTTTCCGTAACGCGAGAGGCATTTCCTGTTATGCAAACTCAAATTTACATTTACGATATATTTGGCGCTGAGTGTGGATTGCATTGTATTCCCCTCCAGATCTATTCTGATTTGAGTGCAAGCCCCTCGTAGTATCGAACAGAGTCGCCGTTCTCATTGTCTGTGTTCCGCTCGAACGTGACATAGTTCCCGAGGCGACGGCCGAACCAGGGTTTGCTATCTGTATCAATCCCGTGAGCCTCAGCCCACTGCTCGTAGATTTCGTAGACATCTCCGGCGGCTACTCTGCTTTCCGGATCTTCGACGAGGTGTGTCTCTGCGAATCGCTCAACAACCGCCTCTGGATCCTCAGCAATATCGTCAATCGATGGCTGAGGCGCCTGCTGAATATGGTCTGCCTGTTCTCCTGTCGTTTCTTCGCACCCACTTGTGGTGACGGTATCGAGTAAGGTGTCCATCGAGTACGTACCGTCAGTATCGTACACGACCGGGTTGCCTTCTTCAGGGAGAATGACGATAGCGTACGACGTGGGGCTATAATCGGGTGTCTGGAGTTCGGCTTCGGGGACGAATGGCTTCTTGATACGCACCCAGTCGCCCTCGAACGCCGATTTCGTCTCGTAGATGTGTTGCTCACCGTGCTCGTATACGACGTACTCGTCGGCAGCGTGGTCGTAGCTGTAGATGGCCGGAACACGATCTTTCGAGAGTTTTCCAAGCGACGGGAGGCGGATGTGTTCCGTCCCGCTGGCATCACGAAGGATGATCTCATCGCCATCACGCTGCCAGATGTTCTGAGTCCCGTTCTCGTCGTCGGTCGCCGGTCGGACGGCCGTCACTCCACCTTCTTCGGTCGCTCCACCGTTGAACGTGAGATTCGAGTCAGTCGTGTAGAACCGTGTCTCACCATTCTGGAGTGTGCGAACGGGTGGTGTGAGAATGCCGTCGACACGCTCGGCCCACTCAGTTTCGTCGTTTCCTGGTCGAACGACAAACAGCGGGATATCCCCTGCTTCTTGGGCTTTCCGGAGATTCGTGAGCACCTTCGCGGGATTCTCGGGTGTCGTCGTTTCGACTTCGATGGCGAATCGGTCGGAAACGTCGGGGTGGCTCGCCCTCGCGTCAGGTTTCTCGCTGCCATCCTGTGCGAGGATCGAGACGGTGAAACCGAGTGCAGTGAGTTCTTCTTCGATCTGAAGGAGTGCTGCGTCGTGGGCACTCCCACCGGCGGCCTGCACGCCACCAGTATCGGGTGTCGCGACCTTTTCTCCGGCGTCAGTGAGCCGGATGCGGAGCTCGTCGGCGTCGATATCGACGGTCGTATCGAGGTATCGTGATCGTTCGCGAATGTCCGCGAGTGCATCATACGATGGCGGCTCGGCGTCGACGTCGTCAAAGAGGCGTCTGAGTTCGTCGTCAACCGCTTCAACGGCCACCCAACCGTTCTCCTCACGGCATCCTTCTCGAAGCTGGAGACTCCGGACCACCGTCGCAATCGCGACGTCCAGGTCGTCGCTCGCGATATCGAGCACTCCGTGTCCGTCGGTCGGTGTTCTCGTTGTTGAGGCGTCTGTTGCAGCCGGCACGCCGTGTTCCTCGCTGATGTTCTCGTGCATCGAGGAGAGTGTCTCAGTGAACTGCTCCTCTTCACGCTCTGTGAGCGGAGATTCGCTCTCGGGGTGGCCCGGTGGAATCGGGAGTGGTTCGAGACTGAACGGATACGGCCCCGTTTCACCGAACGTCGGGCTTGGCAGGCTGGCGATCCACTCCCCTCGTGGCAACGAACGAATCCGATTGGCGAAATCCGCGGGGTCCATCTCTTCGTGGGCCATCGCTCGCGCCAGTTCCCGGTCGACGTTGATTTTCCCGATGAGTGAACTGCCGATGTTGTTCAGAGCATTCAGGTAGATCTTCCGCCCACCTTCAGCCTCCATCTGTTCGGGGAACTGCATCGACAGGCCAACAGAGAGCCGGAATCCCCGGCCTTTCTCGAGGAGATCATTCATGATGTCGGAGACTACGACCGACGCTGCCTCGTCGACGAGCAAGTTCACGACGTAGTCGTCCGAGTGCTGGGAGAGGGCCTGTTTGCGGTCCTTGAGAGCTGCATCGAGATTGGTCAGGATCACACCAGTCATGATCCGGGCAGCGTCGTCGCGGAGATCTCCGAGGTCGAAGAGGATGACCGTATCCTCGTCGAGGACATCCCGAAAGTCGAACTGGTTCTCGGTATTGTTGAAGATCTGCCGCAGGTGCGTATCCTGTGAGATGTAGGCGAGACGGTTTCCGACACCCCCCATCACGTTCGCGAAGGTGTTCGAATCTAACTGGAGTTGCCGTCGAATCGTCCGCGTGACTTCCTCGTCGCTCGACCGTGGGGCGTCGCCGATGTTCTCGTTCGGTGGCCCGGCCTCCCAGAGCTGGTCGACGACGTGTTCGAGCTGTCGGTGGGCAAAGTAATCCGTCGACGCTCGGTAGAGCCCGTTCTCACGCCCGTATTCCTCGTCGAACAGTGCCTTGATGAGTGTCTTGATGAGAGTTGGAGCCACAGTCGCCCGCTCGTAGCGGTCGGTTCCCATCACGAGCTTCAAAATCTCTTCGTAGTGGTCGGCCTTCCGTTGGACGGCGTCTTCGCGGCGCCGTCCGCTCTCCATCGACGGTTCGAGATCGAAAAACGAGAACCCGGGGAGGACGTCCGGAATCGGGAAGTGGACGACGTTCTCTTCGAGGTCGGTCATTCCGAACCGACGCGCGTGAGCCCGCATGTAATTCTGGGCCATATCGTCGTTTTTCGGGATGATGAGGATCGTCGGCCCCTCGGTGTTGTCGTACAGCGACAGCATATCGTTGATGAGGGCTTTCGACTTCCCAGAGCCGGTTGTTCCGAACCGGCCGTAATGAGTGGGCAGCAGTCCGGGTGGAATGTGTGTCGGCTCGTCTTCGGCCTCGCCGGTGTCGTCGAGGGCATACCCGATTGCCATCCCGTCTCGGAACTCACTCATGAGGTCTTGGTGCGGACGGGGCAACGGATTCCGACTCTGCTGTTCCGCACGCGTCCCCCGTGTCCCCTCGACAGTAAGCTGTTCCGAGGAGGGGACGAGTACGAAGTGCGCGAGTTCTCGGCCGCTCAGGACGAACTCCGGTCGGGTCTTTCCACGGCCAGTCGTGATCTCACGATCCAAGAGCCGCTGCAGCGCCGCTCGGGCGTTTCGTTCTTTCGTGGCTGCCCGGAAGCCGCTGTTGCGTACCCGTTCGGCCGCAACCTGGTAGTACGGTCCATCAAGCGGGTCGAATACCGGGACAAGTGATTGCATCCGCTCATCGAGTTCACCGCGACCGTCGTCACCGGATGGAATCCCGATTGCTCGGACATTCGCAGTGAACGACCGCTTCGGATTTTTCGCCTCAATCGCCTCGACACGTTTTGCAACCGCATCGCTCAGCTGGTTTCTGTCCCGGCTCTCCGACTGATCGTCGAGTTCGAAAAGGGAGCCAATAATTTCCTGAGCGAGTGTGTCTCGTCCGTCGATGACGTCCTCCTTGCGAAGGTCGGCATCGGACTGCCAGCTCTCGCGTCGTTGGAAGACGACCTGGAACGCTACTGGTGCTGTCGCCTCCATCAGATGGTCGACGAGTGACGCGAGCGCACCTCCTGGCTGATCGACGGCTGGGAGTTCTGCTTCGTCGTCGGCAGTAACTGGCAAGAGTGAGGTCATCCAGTCTTGCTTCCGAGTCGCCGACCCTTGCCACCGTACGCCGAGTGGGGAGACGGATTCGGTCGCTGGCCGTGCGAGTATCGTCCCCTCCGATGTTACCGTTGGTTTGGCAAGCGTGGTGAGTGGCTCATCCTCAGGAATCGCATCTGGTGGGGCGAGTTCGAGGGCAGTATCACCAATCTCGATGAAGTGGTCGGCAGACTGGTCACCGACTGTTCCTCCATCCGCGACTGATTCGGCGTCTGCTGGCCCCGCTTGTTTGTTGTCGTCAGTGCCACGTTCGTATTGCTCGTCAGGGCCGAACTCATACCTGAGCCCGCCCGAGTTATACTGCTCGACGAATGTCTCTCGGTCGAATTCGACAGGCTGCACGAGTCGGGATGCGACGTCGACCTCGGTACGCTCGATGTCGAACGTCTCGGGATAGACCGACTGGAGCCGCTTCTCAAGGGTATCTAGATGGTCGTCGGCACCGTAGTAGAATTCGACGGGGTCATCTGCCCCCTCGCTCAGCGCGAGAAATTCGAATTGTATCGGTGTGTCGCTATGTAGCGGATTGAGTTTGTCAACTAGCCCTGTCGAGTCCGTTGAGGTCAGTTTGTGGAGGCTCTCCAGTGCCTGCGGCAGACGCTCCGGATTGAGGCGTTCGGAGGTTGGCGTCACGCGAAGATACTCACGCATCGTCGCCACCTCCCGTTTCGCCGCCATCAGTCTCTGTTGGCGTCCGCTCAGATTGGAGTTGTCCGTTGTCAGTCCCTCGGCGTTCAATCTCGTCTTGGAACGCCTGCACGTCCGCGTCCACGGCGTTCTCACCAGTCCCGGGGAGTGAGGATCGCCGTTGCTCGGTTGGCTCGAAGTCGATGACTTGCTTCTCTTTGGGCATCGCTTTGACCTGGATGCCGCGCCACTCGCCGTCGACGCCCACCAGCGCCTCGGAGAAGCCGGCGTCCTCGTTACCAGGAACGGCGTCCTGGACGAACCGCATCTGTGCGTAGTTCAGACCGAACTCGTCGGCCCACTCCTCGTCCATCCCGTCGAGGCGGTGGAACTGCTTGACCGCACACTGGTCCAGAATCGCCTCGGATTCGGCGTGCTCGAAGAACTCGTCGACGGTCTGCGTGACCAGCCGGATCGAGAGGTCGTGATGCCGGTGGTGGCGGAACACTGTCTCGAGGAACGCCAGACTCGCGGCGTCCTGCATGATGTAGCGCGCCTCGTCGATGTAGAACACGACCTCCTTCTCCGAGACCTTCGCTCGCTCGTAGACCAGCGAGATGAGCAGCTGCATGGTCAGCGCCGTACTGCTGTCGACGCTCCCCTCCTGCTGGGCGAGGTCGAGATAGATGACCTTCTCGTCCCGGATGTCGAAGTCGGATTCCTGGCCGAGGTTGGCGTGGCGACCGTCGTCCTCGAAGGGACGGAGCTGATCGAGCAGCCACGTTGCGTTCTCTTTGATCTTCCCCGCCTCCTCGTCGGACCGGACGACGAACTCCTCGGGGTCGTCGACCATATCTTCGAACACGTCCATCATCTCGCGGATGGTCGGACTCGGATTGCTGTGCGTCGAGATGTCGTCGGTGATCCCGTTGCGCTGGTAGGCACGTTTGAGGGCGAGTTCGAGCGTGGTGCGCCGATCTCCCAGTGAGATACCCCGGAGGGCGAAGAAGTTCGTGAGGAAGCTCATCGCGTCGTCGAGTTTCTCGTTGAACGGGCTCGCGTCCTCACCCATCGCCCGCTGGACGTGTTCGGGCGTCTCGCGGATTTCCAGCGGATTCAGACCGAGCGTCCCGCCAACCGTGATCCGCTTGGCGTCGAGCGCCTCTGAGACGCCGGCCCAGTTGTTCAATGGTTCGAGGATGATGCCGATGCGGTCCTTGCTCTGCTCAATCGACCGGATGAAGTTCTGCTTCGAACTGAACGACTTTCCCGACCCGGTGTCGCCGACGGTGAACATCGCGTACCCGTTATCTCGCGCAAACGGGTCGATGACCACGGGGCTCTGGTTGTCCTTGTGGATCCCGAACTCGACGCCGCCCTCCTCGAGAATCGTCGCGTTGTGCGGCGAGGACAGCAACGCGCCGACGGCGCCGCCGAGTGCGATCGACGTCCGGCCGAACTCGTTGTCGCCGATGGGCGCGGCGGACTGGAGGGCGAGATCCTGGCGACAGATGGCCGTCTTCGGCGTGAGGTTCGCCGGGTCGTCCCGGAGCGCACTCTTGACCGTCTGGACGGCGTCTCTGAGGTCGTCTTTCTCGTCGGCCCGCACGGTGATGAACATCCCTTGGTCGAAGACGTTCGCGCCGTTCTCGACGGCCTTGTACGTCGCTGCAGCCTCGTTGGCGCGTTCCTGTAGGTAGGCACTCCGGATACTCTGTTCGAGGTCAGCGTCCACCTGAAGGTCGTCAGCGATGTCCTGCAGTTCGTTCCGGGCCCGCTCCTGATTTTTCGGCGTGATATGGGCCGTCAGATCGAACTGGACGTCGGTCATCTCGAAGAGGTCGCTCAGATACCCGTCGTTGGGATAGTCGGCATAGTTAGCGATGTACAGCGTCGACGTCCACTGCTCACCGACCTGTGCGGCTCGCGTTTCCCACTCAATCGCCGCCGGCGCGGTCACCGTCTTGTGTGACTCGGAGATGTCGTCGAGGAGCTGGCGTTCGGCCTCGCCTTCTTCGAGTGTCTCCTCGTCGAGGACATCGGTAAAGTCCACGTCTGGTTCATCATCCGCAGTGAAGCGGTCCCAGAGGTACTTACTGCCGACGCCAAGGCCGAGACCCACTGCAAGGGCTAGTACTGCACTCTCTGCTGGTGTCAGATTCTGGAGCCACCCGGCGACGGAGCCAAGCGCGCCACCATCAGTCTGGAGGATCACGTTACGCATCGTGTGGGTCCTCCCGGCGCGAGTGGCCGATGATCGATTGGTCGCGAACGACACGTTCCGCCTCGTCGTAGTCATGTTCGCGGCCGTTCCAGAAGTCCATATTCAGGACGAACAGCTCGACCGTGCTGAGTCGACGTGCGGACCACCCCGACGCCTGCTGGATGAACTCGGAGCGAACATCATTCACGCGACTGTCGAGCTTCTCGAACATCTGCGCACGACGTTCGACGTCGGTGAGGTCCTCGCGGCGGGTGACGAACGGGTTGAACAGGAAGCCGATGACCGGGAACTGGGTCAGCTTCTCGGCGGGGGTGCCCTCGTCACGGAAGCGGTCGTACACTTCTATCGGGCTGACTTCAACGCCGATGTAGTACCGGACCTGCTGAATGCCCCGGTCACGCATCTCCTTCGGCCGTGTTTCCCGATATTCTTCGAGGAGTTCCCGGAAAATCGGGTTCTCCGTGACGTCTTCGTCAGTGAGTCGATCCTCGATGGTCTCAGTGATCTGCTCGACTGGGAAAGAGCGGGTTGTGGCGTGGAGTTTGAGCTTCGAGTCCAGCTCTTTGTTAGCGAACTCTTCGCCGGCGTCCTGCAGCTGCGCCCAGTCGTCGGACATCGCGAAGTCCATATTGGCCGGATCGATCTCGATGAACGCCTCCATCGCGCCGTCTTCACGCTGGATAGCACCAGCGCCCGGCCACGCTCGCTTGATGTTCGTGAGGTCCTGCGTTCGCTCGTCCGGCTTGAACGGCGTGTAGTTCGCGAGTCCGCCTTGGTTGCGCTCTGTCTCGTTGGTACTCGTGTCGGCGTCGGCG
The DNA here is from genome assembly GCF_020614395.1 of Salarchaeum japonicum. NCBI lineage: Archaea > Methanobacteriati > Methanobacteriota > Halobacteria > Halobacteriales > Halobacteriaceae > Salarchaeum > Salarchaeum japonicum. Next base: position 58,381 of record NZ_CP085325.1, read on the forward strand.
GGCGCACTGAACGTGACCTGAGGCCGTTTGAGGTATCGATAGACGTCTTTGGTCCACGTCCAGGCATTCAGGTGGGTTGGTGAGACGTAGATGACGGCGACGCCAAAGCCAAGCCCGCCAGCAACGAACGGGAGAGCCAGTGATTCGATCCCGGTGAGGCCCGCGATAAACAGCCCAATAATGGGGAAGGCGATGAGCATGCCGACGTCCCCTTCCTCGATATTGAGATACGGGATGCGGCTCTCCTCGCCGAACTGATCCATGATGCGCCGTGCGGCCGCGTCTTGATCTGCTGACATTGTTAGTGGATTCCTCGATCAAACTCCATCCCACGGTCGTCACTCGCCGATTCCGCTGTCGCTCCACCTGGGTCGTTCTCTGTTCGACGGTACGACGGCGTGCCGCCATCGTTTCCTCCATGCCCACCGCGGGCAGCCGCTTTTTGCGCGACGGCATGACCGGCAGCGGCTTTCGGCCCCCACCGAGCGGCGGTCGTCGCGACGCCGGCGCCACCGACGTAGGCTCCAGCGGCGACACCGCCAACGAGTGCTACGCCTTTCGTCGCACCGCCGACGACTTTGGCCGTCAACGGGGTCGCGTATTTGAACGTCTTCCACGTGATGTAGAGGGCGACCAGCGGAAGAGACGCAGCGACGAGATATTTGAGGAATGCTGTTCCTGGTGTGAGCGTTCCACCGCTGTAGATCAAGTCGTACCCCTTGAGGACCATCGCTGCCGGGAGCGGGAGGACAGCCAACGGGACAAACCGTTTGCAAAACCCCATCGCGATATCGGATACGACCGGAATATTTCCGTAGGCCAGTGCAAATGCAATCGGCATTCCGTACAGGTAGACATACAGCAGAATCATCCGGATGTAGAACAGCGCCTCCAACGCCCACATCGAGATTCCACCAATCACGGCAAACAATAATCCCAGCCCTGGGTTTGTGATAGATACTTCCAAGAATCCAATCATCGCCTCCGTAACCGAGGAAAGCTCCGGCATCAGGGCGATAGTGAATCCGTCAACGAGGTAGAGCGCGAGAGTCCCAATCCAGTACCACGTAATGATTAGAAAAGCACCGACCCAGGCCGTTTTCTTCGTTTTTCGGGCTTCGTAGGTACTTCCAATATTGAAGATCCGAACCGTGTGACGGCCCTGAACGCTCATCACAAGGAGCAAGAGGGCAACTAGCATGATTTCGCCGCCGATGAGAGCATCGTGAATCGCTGGCCAGGGTGCATTGGTCGGTTCACCGAAGACAAAAGCTCCGTTCGTCTCTGGAGTAGGTGTCCCGAACATTCCCTCAGTCAGAGTTTCATACCCTGATCTGAGACCGTCCATGAACAGCCCAATGAACCACTCAACGACGCCCTTGATACCCTCAAGGACGACATCAATGAGATCGACCATCGTTATACCTCAGTGATCGTGACCTCACAATCAGTCATATCGTCGGAACCAGTGTATTGAACGTTGTAGGTGCTTGAGACCTGATTTCCACCGACCCGTGTCTCAACGATAACAGTAAACTGGCCACTATTCCCGTCTGGGGAGCATCCCATCCCGTCCTCAGTTTCTGTACCGAACGGGAACGAATTACTGAACAGGTCGGCCGTCTCGCCGGGGGAAACTACTACCCGGTCGGTTTCGTGCATTCCACTGCCTCTGGGGTTCTCAATTGGATTGGGAACGTCCCCGGAGAAGATTAGTTCAGTTATCGCTTCCGGACCGCTTCCTGTGTTCTCTACCGTAACGAATGCCTCGCCATTCTTGATCCGGTCTGTCTCGCTCTCACCATAGACTTCGTCCCACGGCTTATCTGGGTTATTCCGATAGAGTCCGACATCCTGTATCTGGATCTCTGGACGCAGTTCAGTCGTGGTCTCAACTACTGTCTCCTCGCCTTTCAACGCGAGTACGCGGTACTCACCGGGCGCATACGCGGTGCCGATCTCGAACGAGACCTGCTGAGCACCCGCGGCTACGTCACGTTTCCCGAATAACTCGCCGTTCGGTTGGATGAGGTTGACCTGGTCGACGTCGGCCTCTTCGGAGAGTTCGACGACGAGTGCTGTTCCCTCAATAGTGATACGCGTGAGTGGACCTTTGCCATCTGGAGAGGTCGTTCCGTCACCAGGCGTCCCAGAACCGCCATTGTCGTTCAGACAGCCAGCGACGCTCATGAGGGCAGCACCTGCGACTGTTCGGAGGGCGGTTCGCCGACTGATGTGTGGGTGGTTTCTAGTCATGACTACGGGTTCCGTTGGAAGATGTCTTCTGGACCGAGCATTCGGAGAAGTCGCTTGCCAGCGTAGAACATCACAACAAACGGGATGAGCTGCCAGCCGACCTCGAAAATGAACGCGAACCAACCGTCGATGGTGCCAAGCGGGTGCCAGCGAGCAGTTGCCATCGCACTCACGTATGCGGGGTCGTGCCCGAGCCACGAACCCGGATGGTACCGAGCCGTGTAGATACCCGGCTTGTCGATCGTCACAATCGCTACCCCGGAGGCGTTGGTCTCAACACGTTGCTCCGCGATGGTGATGTACCCGTTGCGAGTGTTCCCGCCGATTGGATATCGTCGGTCGGGATCGCTGAGCACGATTGGTGCGCCGGTCTCGTTATCCCGGAGCTCGATGCGGAGTGTGGCCTGGCTTTCGTTCTGCTGGAGCACCTCAACAGTCAGATTACTGCGCCGGAGCTGCCGCTCTGAGCTAGCGTCAGGTGCCACAATCGAGGCGTTCACGCCCCGCACGATCCCCGCTACCTGGAGCGCGTCGCGGTCGACGTTCTCCGCGCGAACCGCAACACCGTACGTCGTCGTGTACGACTGGTTGACGATGTCGATGTTGATGTTCTCACCGAGCGTGCCGACCGGAGACGGTCGGTCAATGCCCCAGGTGTCGATGATCTCTGGGCCATCGCGAACTGGTTCAGCCCTCGGGCCGATCCGCGATGGATATGCATGGACGTACACGGGAATTGCGTCAGACTCGACGGTGGCGCTGTCGGTCCGGTTCGACCTGACGAGGGTATCCCAATTGGAGTTCCGAGCGGTGTAGAACCGCCAGACGCCACGCACTCGTGCGCTTCCATTCTCCGTCAGCGTGTACCCCTGCCACGGTCGAGACTGGAAAATGGCCACACCGGCGTCACCATTGGGATACTCGGCGTAGTAGGGGTACGCTGAGAGGTCGTAGATCTCGACGGCGATCGAATCCGAGACGTTGAGCGACTCGGTTCGGTACGTGACCTCGACATCGGTCTCGTCGCCTCGGTCGATTCGCGTGGTCTTCTTCAGCCGGACGCTGATCTCGGCTTCAAGCGTGAGGTTTGCACTCCAATCATCCTCGATCTGGTAGTCGAGGGCCGGCGTGTGCGAGCCGTCACGCTCGACGATGGTTTCGCCGTCCTTCTGCAATCGAACCTCCTCGACCTCGTTGCTCGCGAGCGACCACTCGATCGTCGTGTTCCCCGAAGAGCTGCCGTTCGGGACGCGAACGCGATAGTCGACGAGCCCCCGCATCGTGCCGTTCGGCGCGATATAGAGCGGCGTATCACCCGACTCCAAGTGACCTCGCGTCGACGGCTGCACTGCGAATACCGTGGCGTGGGCGTCCTCGATAAACACGCCATCTTCGAGCGACGCGTGGCGCGGATGCACGGACGTATCCGACCCACCGGCTTCGAGATCAGCGAAGTCGTTTCGCGTCCACGTTGCAGCTGTCGCCGGCGGGCGCGTGAACGTGATGTCCGTCCCGTTTGCGAGCTGGTGCATCGCGGTCCGGCTCTCGCCGTAGCGCTGCTGGTACTCCTCTTGGCTGATGTAGTTGTCCGCGTCGCGAGACCACAGCGTCGCTGATTCATTCTCAGTGAGCCCATTCCCCTCCGTGCCTGGCCGTGGCGGGCTTGCAGTAACGAGACCCGTGACTAGGCTCGTCACGAACAGGGCGGCCATTAGCACGGAGAGCTCTCGTTGTGTCATGGGGGCTCGCGACGGGGGTGGTAGTCGCCTACCAGGGGGCGAGGTCGACGCACTGCGCCAGCGGGAGGTTCATCATCGACCCAGCGACGGTGTAGAGTGGGCCGAGGGCGACGAGGACGACCGCGGACTTCATCGCCGACCGTTTGTGCCGCTTGAGGCCCTTCTTCTGCTCGGGCGTGATCGTGAACATCTCGATAAGGGAGTCAGCCTGCCACACGACTGCGAGGCCGACAATGCCTAGCGCCGTGGTAAGCTGGAAGAAACCCTCGATCATGCCGGGAAGGTTGTCCGCACTACAGACGGCATTCGTCTGTGCGGCGGCGGGTCCCACAGCGAACAGGCTCAGGGCGACGACGATGAACATAGCTTGCCTGGGAAGCCTACTCGATGCCGTGGACTGGCTGTCGGGGCGATTCGAAGCCGTCTCGGAGGGCGTATTGTCCTGTGACATAGCGGGTTACTCCTCTGCGTCGTCGACGAGTGCTTTCAGATCAGCGTAGCGGTTGGTCTCGTCGACGATCTCGTCTTTCGTGTAGCCCTGTTCGCGAGCCCGTTCGAAGAGATCTCGAAGCTCGTCAGGGTCAACGTCGCGAAGCTCCATCTCATCTCGGAGGGCGCGGCGGTAGAGGGCGGACCCGTTGATATGGCTGTTCCACGTCAGGTACAGGTCATCGATGTCTTCGATGGTGACTGCCCGTGTGATCATATGTGCGGGGTGGGTATGCACCGGTTGAGCCCCGGTCCATGGTGGTGCGATAGCTAGAAGATCGGTATATGCTTTCTGGCCACCAACTGGCGCAAAAATCTAAAGTAAATTATAACCGGATAGCTCGTTCACCTCGCAAGGGGACGGTTAACCAACAATGGGGCTAGATTCCGTTGTCTGTTGGTTAAGGTTAGGATGGCCTCTACTCGAGTTCCACGACCTCTCCACGCCCGTTGTCAAGGATTTCTCGCACCTCGGCCAAGCGTTCTTGACCCTCCTCGTGGAGCCTTGTCCCTTCATCGAGATCACACTCATCCGCATCGAGCTGCTCAATGATTTCTTCGACACGGGTCAGCCGGTCGTGAATCTCTTGGTCGTTTGCCACGCTCAGATCACCCCCAACCAAAGCCCAGTGATAGCCAACAACAGCAACAACAGCACAGCGATTGCGGCCTTGTAATAGACCGGCGGGAGGCCCTCGGGTACGGCCGCCTCGTCGACTGCTTCGGCAAGCTCCCGTTCATGTTCGTGCTCTTGCTGGAAGGTCTCGTACGCGGCGTCGAGTTGCTGTGCCAGCGGCTTGACTTCGCCCGCCAAGAACTCCTCGCGGGAATTCACGATATACTCACCGGCGGCCGTCGGCGTGATCGTTGCCACATCCGCGACCTGATCGGCGATTAACCGGTCGTCAGTATGCCCGATCGCCGTGACGATCGGGGTGTTTGCGGTGAAGATAGCTTCCGAGACCCGCTCGGTGTTGAACGCCTGGAGGTTCGAATCGCTCCCGCCACCGCGACCGACGATAATCGCGTCGACGTCCTCGGAGCGGTCCAGATGGTGGATGCCGTTCGCGATGGATGTGGGCGACTCCGACCCTTGGACGGTGGCGTCCTTCACCAGGATGTCGACGGTAGGGTCCTGTTCGTGGATCGCGTTCTGGATGTCATAACGGGCATCGCCACGGAGGGAGGTTACGACCCCAACCCGCTCTGGGAACGCCGGCGGGCGCTGTTTCTGCTCGTCGTCGAACCAGCCACGCTCTTCGAGTTCGCTTCGTAGTCGCTCGACGGCAGCTGCTTGATCGCCGTCGCCGACGACGATCACCTCCCACGGCTTGAGGTCGATTTTCCCGCCCTCTGTCCAGTAGTCGATATCGCCTTCGAGGATGACCTCGGTCCCGTCCTCGAGGTCAGCGTCCATCTTCTGATAGCGGTTCGCCCAGAGCATACAGGGAAGCTCGGCGTCGCCGTCAGTCAGGGTGAAATAGAGGGCGGTACTGTTCTGATGGAGATCCGTGACCTCGCCAATACAGCGGACGCCGTTGAGGGCAGGCGTGTCCTGGACGACCGATGCAATTCGGTCGTTCAGCTCTTGGACTGAAAGAACATTCCCGGACAGGACATCATCTACCTCCCGTTCGGCATCAGCCATCGCACTAACTTAACACGGGGAGAGCAGATTCAAAAATGTACTCACCAGTGCCAGTGTACCCTGCCAACTGTTCTGTGTCGTTGAATTACTCCAGTAACCCGAGGTCAGTGAGCCGGTTTTCGATCACTGTAAGCGCTTGTTCAGCATCGTCAAGCTGTTTTCCGCCCGTGATGACGAGCTTTCCACTCCCGAAGAGGAGTGCGACGACGTCCGGGTCGTCAAGCCGGTAGACGAGCCCCGGGAACTGCTCTGGTTCGTATTCGATGTGTTCGAGACCGAGGCCGATCGCAATCGCATTCAAATTGAGTGTGTGGTCGAGGTCCCCACTTGAGACAATATTCTGGATTTCGATATCTGGAGAGGTAGCGACATCGACACCCAATTCACGGAGCTCGTCGAAGACGTATTCCAACGCAGTCGTCACATCGTCGACGCTTTTTGCACCCGTACAGACGACTTTCCCCGAGCGGAAAATGAGCGCTGCGGCTTTAGGATCGTGCATCCGATATACGAGTCCAGGGAAGTTATCGGGATCGTAGTCGGTGGCTCCTAAATCCTCAGAAAGCGTTTCCAGATCGAGTTCTTGACCGATATCGGACGACGCGACCACATTCTCGACTTGAATTGATTCGGCTGTGACACTCATAGGAGTACCTTCCAGTCACAACCCCCTTAAAACGGGGAGTGACTTCGAGCGTCGGTGTGGTACCTTCCGAATTAGAGGTCGCGGGGCTGGACCGTCTTCCGGTCGTTGGCCTCGGCACGCTCTGCGGCGTCGTCGAGCAGTTCGGCGACCTCTTCGTTGAGGGCGTCGTAGAAATTTGCCGAGACGTTGTGGTCCGAGAGTGCGTCCTTCACGGCTGCTTTGACGATTAGGTCAGACATTCCATCGCGGATTTCTCTTGTCCACCATATAAAGGTTCGAAGTTCTCACGCAAGGTTCTCGCCTCGTCGTATCGAATATTGGCCTTTGAGCACCAGAGAGAACATATGCCACCCCTCAAAAATAGTGAACGGACGGATGCACGATCTAACTGGGTTCCAGCGGGACATCTTGTACGTGATCGCCGGGCTCGAGGAACCACACGGGCTCGCAGTAAAGGCCGAACTCGACGACTACTACGAACAGGAGATCAACCACGGCCGGCTCTATCCGAATCTCGACGACCTCGTCGAGAGAGGGCTCCTCAAGAAAGGCGAACTCGACAAGCGAACCAATCTGTACTCGCTAACGCAACGAGGCTCCCGCGAAATTGAGGCACGTCGAGAGTGGGAAGACGAATATATCGAGTCTGCAGAAGAAGTCGCTCCGTCGACCTAGATGCCATTTATCGCACAGTCTTCTACAGACGAGGAGGGAGGGACAGTTCTTCCTGAAGAGGTAGAGGATGGTACTGACGTCGTGTGTCCAGCCTGTGGCGGAACGATGCGACCACGGGGCCCATTTGATGATGGCCGCGCCCGCCATTTCTATCACGTTACTGCGGGCTCAGGGGATTCGACGGCCAATTGCTCCGGAGGAGAGTCGGATCCGCATCGAAAGATGAAATCCCTCGCAGTTTCGGCGTTGCGGCAGCGGTTTGACCAATATACCCGTTGCGGACCCGAGCTCACCGTCGACGTCCCCAATACGCCGACGCTTACTGATTCTCGCCGGGCAGATGCCCTCGTCGAATTTCCCGCTGATGACACAAACGACTACCTTGGGCGTGGATTGATCGTTGAGGTACAATACGCGAACGAAGACAAAGACCTCGACGCGGTCACGCACGACTATCTCTCGGCCGGATATAGCGTCTACTGGGCCAGCCCTGACGATTTTACGAACGACCGATTCCGTATTGAGGAGATGGTCGTCGCATTCGACAAACGGGCTGACACCGCCTTCGCAGCTTCGTGGGCAGACCCTCCAGAGGTAGATCCGCCTGAGAAGTATCTAGAGCGGTTTGTGAACGGTGACTCCCTAACTTTCTCCGACCCGAATCCGGACTGTGATCACACCTGGAAATACGGAGGGAGTGACCTCCATGACCGGGATTTCTGTAAACACTGTCGGCTTGAGCGCTGGAAAGAGAGAGCTGTTGATGCCTATATCTACGATGAGTCGACCATCAAGACGAGTTCCGATCTTGCTGACAGAGCTGCTCAAGCAGCGTTTGAACAGCGAGAAAAGGAGGAGAAGAAAGAAGACCATCAACACGTCTGGGAGCCGCGAGGAGAGAACCGCTATCGGTGCCGGTGTGGGGCCCGTCTCAAAGAGCACAACGGAGAGGAGGTCATCTCAAATGATCCGTTCGAGGACTTCTCTGAGATGACGACCACGGACCCCCAGTACTGCGATCACATTTGGGAACGTGAGGACGGCTGCATGAAGTGTATCTCTTGCGGACTTGAGGACCCGATCTAACCTGTTCCGTCTTGTACTGGCCTACAGCTGGGAGAGATTATTTGCTTACCGAGATGTTCTTTGCCGGTATGCCCTTCCGCGGTCGTCGTGACGGTCGCCCGGTCGTCCCCGCCATAGTTGACGATGGAGAAGAAGTCACCTGTCCGGTATGCGGCGGGACGATGTACCCGCGATCGGCGCCGGGCAAGTCTCGACACTTCTACCACGTATTAGACGACGCCGGCCAGCGCTGCTCGAATGGCGGCGAGTCAGAGACCCACGAACGCGCAGTCGCCCGTGTTGAGGTCGCTCTGCACCAGCAATTTGGAGAAAACGCCCGCATCGAGACGGAGGTGGACGTCGACGTGGCCGAGGTGCCAACACCTGTGACCGAACGCCGGGCCGACGCACTCGCGACCTTTGACGATTGGAACCCTTATTTCGGGGAAGGCCTCGCCGTTGAGGTACAGCACAGTCACAAGGACAAGGACGTCCATCAGGTGACGCATGACTACTTGGCCGCTGGGTACTCGGTCGTCTGGATACGCGCGGCAACAGTCCTTCTCGATGCGTTCAACTACGATACGATCGGTGCCGAATTTGAGCAAGACAATGGTTCTGGATACGCCCAACGAACGAGCAAAGCTAGCCGATTTACGAACTGCCAAGCGCTCCTCTACGACGGCGAACATGCGTGGGAGCGCGTGCCGCCCTATGCCCATCCCCGCGGACAAGATGACCTGATTACGTACGATATCTGTACTGCCCAGGGTTGCGAGCTACGCCGGCTTCACGAGCGCGACGGCAGTTACACCTACACCGCGAGCGACGAGTACGGCCCCGACTTTCCTCTGAAAGCACTCAAGAACGCGATTGTCCGGGAGTACGACCGAGACCCGTTCTGGAAGTGGGCCGGAAGCCAGTACCATTCCGCACAGGTGGAGAAACTGCTTGCGACACGACCTGAGATAGAGCGCTGTCGGGGGCCGAAGGGGTTTCACGAATGGGGGCGGCGGGAAACGCTCTGGACGAACCATTCCAACCAGCCATTAATCGAACTCCGCGAGTGTATGTACTGCCCCGTTCGGTTAGTGACGAACCACCGAGGGCGGTCAGGACACAGTACATTCTGTCTCTACGGTCGAGAGCCTGATCTCGACTGGGACGACGTGTATTTCCAGGCCAGCCCTCCCGAGTGCGATCACTATCTCTACGACGAGGACGCGATCGAAGATTACTGCCCAAAGTGCGGCGCGACGATGGAGACTCCCGATACAATGCTCCGCGACCACACGAGCTGGATTCCGCCGTAAACGGAGAGCAGATCACTCACGCCTGATTGCTGATCTCGTTGTAAGATTATGGCGGACGCTTGACTTGTCTGGCACCACAGTCCAGACTTTCAGACGGCAGGTCAACGATCCAACGGTCGTCTTATCGCATCTGCGTATCACTTCCAAAGCAAAGAGTACGAACAGCGAAAGACGCCCTTAAACGAGATTCTTAGGTAAATGGTGTAGGCAAATTATAAACTTAGCCGCGTCTAATCACTTTCCAATGCTGAGTGCGATCATGGAGGATTATCTCAAAGCGATCTATTACCTTCAGGAAGAGACGGACGACCGAGTGCGAACCTCGGCTCTCGCGGAGTATATGGACGTCGAACAACCCTCCGTCACCAGTATGGTGAAAAAATTGGCCGAGCATGATTTGGTACATCATGAACCCTACAAGGGGGTTGAACTCACAGACACCGGCATTCCTATCGCTCTCGAAATCATTCGCCACCACCGGCTTTTAGAACGATACCTGACGGAACACCTCGAGTACGATTGGGCTGAGGTGCACGACGAAGCAGATCGCCTCGAACACCACATCAGCAATCAATTCGCCGACCGGATAGCAGAGCAGCTAGGGGATCCCGCAGTTGACCCACATGGCGATCCGATTCCTACCGCGGAGCTGGATATTTCAGCACCGAAATGCGGTGAAACACTCGCCGACCATCACGTGGGCGACAGCGTTCGAATCGAACGGGTGCCAGACGAAGACGCTGATCTACTCCGATATCTGTCCGACCACGGGATTCACCCGGGAACTGAAGTGGAAATTGTTGAGGTCACCTCATTTGGCATGGTGACACTCGATCCTGACGGTGCCGACGAACCAGTTGCACTTCCCAAGAAAGTTGCCCGCTCTATCTCCGCTCAATCTCTATCCGAGGATACAAGCTAACTTGATCGGAACCTCACCCCCCAGGTATTAGTTTAGACTAAATCAAAGTTTAGATGGGGCAAATTTATACGTTAGGTCGGTCAAGGGGCTCCTATGCACACCCAGAGGCTTGACCAGCGGAGGAGATCATGCCATCGCTAGATTACAGTAGCGCAGCAGACGTCACGAAACGACTCGAAGAGCGACTGGTCGAATCACTCACCGGTGAGACGAGCGTCAGTCGCCGCACGGTGCTCGGCGGTCTCGGTGTTGCCGGGAGTGCAGCCGTCGGACTCGGGAGTTCCCGAGCAGCTGCTTCCTCCGATCACGACGATGAGGATGACCACGGTAACTTCGGTGCGGTGGGCGAATACCGGGATTTAGATTTCGACCCTCATGAGTTCCTCACCGCATTCAATACCGGAGGCAGCGGGCAGGATAACGTTCCCCAGCAGGTTTACGAAGAGGATGGCCGAACCGTGCGGGAGTTCGAGTTCACCGCCGTCGACACCACGATAGCAATCGCGCCGGGCGTTGAGTTCCAGGCGTGGGCGTACAACGGCCAAGTGCCCGGACCGACGATCCGCGCCGTCGAGGGCGATCTGATCCGCGTGAAGTTCACGAATCTGGGACGACACGCACACACGATCCATCCACACCTGAAGAATCTCAACCCGCGAATGGATGGGATTCCTCAGAACGGGCCTGGCGTCCTCGATACGGGCGAGTCATTCACCTACGAGTGGATCGCCCAACCCGCTGGCACGCACTTCTATCACTGCCACTCACTCCCGTTGAAAGAGCACATCCACCGCGGACTCTACGGCACGATCATCGTCGATCCGGACCCCGAGCGCGTCAGGGAGAATCCACGCGAGTACGTCAACTACCCGGGCCCGATTACCGACGATTTCCGAGAGCAACTCGTCGAAGAGGCGAAGAGCCGAAATCACGAGTACGCCGAAAACGACGCCGTCAACGAGATGGTGATGGTGATGAACTCATTCGATACCAACTTCGACGGCGGCAATGAGGTCTACGCGGCAAACACACGGGCGTTCGGATACGGAGTCGGTGACACCGACGGCGAGGGCAACTGGACGGCAGGCGAGACGAAACGCCCCATCCAGATCAACAAGAACGAACGCCAGCGCGTGTACCTCTCTAATGCGACGGAGTTCGACCTCATCAATTCGTTCCATACTCACTCACAGTTCTTCGACTACTACGACCACGGAACGACGCTGACGCCGACGCTCAAAAATGTGGACACGATCATGCAGTGCCAGGCGCAGCGCGGTATCATCGAGATCGACTACTCCGATCATCAACCGGGCCTGTACATGTTCCACGCCCATCAGTCGGAGTTCGCCGAACTGGGCTGGATGAGCTTCTTCGAGGTGGTCTAACATGGCGGATAAGACACGAGACACGACGACGGACGGTGGTGTAACGGCTGACGAAGAGATCACACAACCGCTCGGGCTTCCGCGATGGGTCAGCGCGTTACTCCCGATCGTGTTGCTCGTACTCGTCCTGGGTGTGTTCGCATTCACGTCACCGCTCGCCGGTGTTCAGAGCGGCGAACCACTTCCCGACGTCACGGTCACACATACGACACTTCCGAGCGACGAAACGGTCGTCCTTCACGTGACGAACAACGGGCCCGAATCCGTGACGATATCACAGGTTCTCGTCGACGAAGCCTACTGGGATTTCCGGGTCGAAGGAGCCGGTGGTGACCAAACGCTCGCCCCGATGGAGAGCGCACAGATCGTGATTCCGTATCACTGGAATCCGGGGTGGGACCTCGAAGTCGCGCTCGTGCTCTCTGACGGAGCGACGTTCCATAACACGATCGTCGCTCCGAGTCAGTCGCCCGGCTTTAGCCTCGGTCTGCTCGGAACGCTTGCAGTAATCGGGCTGTTCGTCGGCGTGATCCCGGTCGCACTAGGGATGCTCTGGTTCCCCTACATCAAGACGATGAGCGATCGCTGGCTGCATGCTGTTCTCTTGTTTGCGGCCGGCGTACTGGGCTTCTTGGCGTTCGACGCCGGGTTCGAAGCGTTCGAACTCGCCGAGCGCGTCCCAGGCGCCTACGAGGGCAATCTCCTGGTCGTCTTTGGGATCTTCGGTGCACTCCTGCTCGTCCAGGCGATCAGTGCGTGGCGTGAGGGCCGTGTCGCCGCTGGCGATAGTCGGGCGAGTAGCGGTCTCTGGATCGCGTATCTGGTCGCGGTCGGGATCGGCCTGCACAACCTCGCGGAGGGACTTGCTATCGGGAGTTCGTTCGCACTCGGGCGTGTGTCGCTCGGCGCATTCCTGGTGATTGGGTTCATGCTCCACAACGTGACGGAGGGTCCGGCTGTCGTCGCGCCAGTTGCCCGCGGAAAGCGGCCGTCGCTCGGACACTTCGCCGCACTCGGCGTCATCGCCGGCGCACCGGTCATCCTCGGTGGCTGGATCGGTAGTCTTGCATACTCGCCGACGATCGGTGCCTTTTTCCTCGCGATCGGGGTCGGCGCAATCCTGCAGGTCGATTGGGAGATCGCCCGAATGGTTCGTGATGCCGGAGGTCGCGTGGCGAGTGCGACGAACCTACTCGCATTCCTGCTCGGCCTCGCCATCATGTACGTGACTGACCTCTTCGTGGCGCTCTAATAGGTACCACTCGTTGCTGTTATAATGTCACGCAAATCCCACGATCGGCGAACAGTGTTGCGGCTCACCACTGCGATCTTCGCGACTCTCAGCACTGCCGGGTGTCTAAACGGGCAGTCATCGTCGATCCAAACCGTCACGATGCCCGGCGACCTCACGTTCGAGCCGAAGACTGCGACGATCGAAACGGGGGAGACGGTAAGGTGGACGAACGAGAGCGACATCGAACACACGGTCACAGCGTATGAAGACGAGATTCCAGACGAGGCCACGTACTTCGCAAGCGGTGGGTTCGAGTCAGAACGCGCAGCGAGGAACCGTGTCACCGAGGGGCTCATCGCTCCGGGTGAGAACTACGAGCACACGTTCGAGGAACCAGGCACGTACGGGTACTTTTGTATCCCACACGAGGGATCCGGAATGGTCGGGACAGTTCGAGTAAAGTAATCGAACACTCAAGTTCTCGTTCCGCCGAAATACATCCGCAAACTCGTTATGATTCCTCAGCCAGTAGGTTATCGACGAGGCGAGTGAACCGGTCAATCATCCGATCGGACAGCGAGGGTGTAATCTCTTCGAGGAGATGAGCGGTCTCAGTCGGCTCGGCTGCGACCAGTGTCACGTGATTATTGGTATCTCGATGTTTCTCGATTAGATTCTGCTCTGCCAAATGATTCAAGTGCCACTCGAGGGTTCCCCGTGCAATCCCGAGGGACTCTGTGACAGCGTTCGGTCTGGATGGCCCCTGTTCGAGAACATAGAATAAAATGTCGCGTGCTGTTTCCCGGCGAAGGACAGCGATTGCTCCCCGTTCCCACGCATCATATTCCGGTGTGTAATAGTGGGTCCGGCCATAGAGAGACAGTTCGACTATTCTTCCCTGCGTCTGGAGTTCTTTGAGATGGTACTGTACCTGTCCTGGTGCGAGGCCGAGTCTCCGCGTGAGTCCGTTGAAGTGTTCTCCAGGGTGGGTGGCAATATACTCGTGAATCCGGTCACGTTGGTGTGTCATGTATCGAATTCGGTTTTGTTCGAAATGGTCCGGGAGTGATAGACTGCAGCAATGACGAGCGCGACAAGAATGACATCAAGTCCGTGTTCGAGAAGGTGATGCTCGGCTTGTGAAAACAGGCCTACGATGGTGATCCCCGCAACTGTAGAGCGTCCAAAAAGGGCAGCTAGCGCAGCGACGACTAACAGATATGGACGGGATTGGCGCTGAACGAACGCGCCGATCGCAAGTCCCAGAAGTACCGCTGTACCCGCAGCCGCGATGGTGATCACCGCGAGCAACGGAAGGGACCACGGATCGATGAACCCACTATGAAGTGGGACAAATCCTGCCATGTAGGCTGAATTTGAAACGCAGTTACCTGAGAACGTCGATTCGAATTACCCCCGATGTTAGAATTGTAGAGAGTGGTTGGTAGTTCCAAAACTCTTCAGAGGGAGTGTCTCTAGGCACGAACCACGATTGACTCACTTTTTTGTCTTTCACAATCACGATGTACACACATGTCATCGTTGTCAGATCGCGCGCTGCTGACGGCAGTTGTCGCGGATGTCACGCTGATTCTCGGGTACACCATCAGTGCGGTTCTTCCTGACCGTCGAGTATGGCCCATCGGCGACAGCTCGTGGCGGTGGTGGTTCAACTGGTCCGCGCTCTCCGTGGTGTTCGCTGGATTTCCCATGCTGGCCGCGCTTGATCGGAACTCATTCATTTCCACCGAACGCAGGAACAAACTCGCAGGTAGCGGTATCGCCGCACTCGGGATGGGATTTGCCCTCTCCGCCCTCTTCGAACTCGGGTGGATGGAAAGCAGTGGAAGAGAAGGGGAACTTCGGACGGACGGTATCTACCAGTATACGCGTAACCCACAGAGCGTGGGATTCATTACGTTCATCGTCGGCGCGATCATCGCAGTGAACTCCCGGAAACTGGCTGTACACGGCATCTTGACCATCCTCGTGTACGCACTATTCCCGTTTGCCGAGGAACCGTGGCTGCAAGAGCAGTATGGCCAGGAATACAATGAATACCGCAAGCGGACTCCCCGATTTATCGGGCGGGACTTGGTGAAGAAACTCATCACCAGATAGTCTGCTACCGACCTTGAGCGGGGATTCAAGAACTCTACCAGAACCGATTTTCCGTTGACTTCCTAACTGCCGGGCAATGACTGATGAGAGAGGTATCCCTCGCCGAGAATTCCTCAAGTCGGCTGTCGCTATCGGAGGCGCAGCGGCATTTAGTGCCTGTCTAGGCCGTGAAGAGGTCGCTGTCCCGACGGGTCCAGACGATCTCTCGTCGTATCCACAACGTCAGCACGCCTGGAACGAGGTCCTGCCTCGGGACGACCACGGGAACGTCATTGCTCCGCACCATCGCGTACTTCTCTATCTGAATTACCGACGAGACGGGCAGCCCAATGAAGACGACCGTGACCAAGTTGAAACAGCTCTTCGTGGCATCGAACACGCCTACGAGCGAAGCGGGGACGGGTTACTGCTCACGGTGAGTTATTCTCCGGCATACTTCAACCGATTCTACGAGTCGCTCCCCGAAGACGTTGACCTCCCCAATCCGGAAGCACTCGCGCCGTTCGAGAACCCTGAGTTCGATACGCCCGATGCAGTCGTCCATCTGGCGAGTAACACGGCACAGGTGGTGCTCGGCGCCGAGGAAGCCCTCAAAGGGAACAAATTGACCCTCAACGGTGTCGATCAGCCTGACGCTGCACTGACCGATGTCTTCTCACTCGCCGACCGGCGAACGGGATTTATCGGGGATGGACTCCCGGCGGAGAATGCAGACGATGCGGGGGGTGTTCCGGCCGATAAGGTCCTGGAGGACGCCCCCCTCTTCATGGGGTTCAAATCGGGCTTCAAAAAGAACCAGGCCAGCGAAGATCGTGTGACGATCCAGTCGGGGCCGTTCGCCGGTGGCACGACTCAGCACATCTCCAAGCTCCAACTCAACCTCAACCAGTGGTACAATCAGGACGATCGCTGGCAGCGTGAGGCGAAGATGTTCTGTCCGTACCACGCCGAGAACGACGTAATCGAAGGTACTGGGGACAATCTCGGCGACAGCAGCAAAATCGACGACTGTAAGCCCACGGATGAGACGGCCCGCGAGATGGGCGTCGTCGGCCACTCTCAGAAATCTGCCCGTGCTCGTGATGACGATGACTCGCCGCTCATTCTTCGACGTGACTTCGATTCTACCGACGATGGAGCCGCCAGCCTCCACTTCCTTGCGCTCCAGCGACGGATCACCGATTTCGTCGACACGAGAGAAGCGATGAATGGCACTGACGTCACCGAGCAGTCGGCCGTCGGTCAGCGGAATAACAACGGCATCCTACAGTACATTCGTACGGAGCGTCGCGGTAATTTCCTCGTCCCGCCGCGGTCGTTGCGCGCGCTGCCACCTGCCCAGCCGACTGGGGACGCACAGGAGGTGACGCATGAATCGTCGTGACGTGCTCCGAGTGGCCGGGAGCGGTTCACTCGTAGGGCTCGCGGGGTGTGCCGGCCTGTTCGAGACGCAATCGGCACAAGCACCACCGCTTCCCGAGAACCGGCCGGACGCAGTCTACTATCCGAGTCACTGGGAGGGGATGGATATGCCTGGAATGAAGGAACAGGACGGGTACAGGTGTGCGCTCACGTACTCGTATGCACACCGGTTCTGGCTATTGAAGCCGAATGGAATCACGAAGGTCGAGATTCAACCTGAAGATTCGATCCATCTCATGCCGGTCGTTTGGGATACACAGACGGGGATCATCCCGCCCGATATCAATCCGCAGCTCACGATTACACAGAGCGAGGAGTCGATTGATCAGTTCGCGCCGTGGCCGATGCTCTCCCAGCCGATGGGGTTTCACTTCGGCGATAACGCACAGCTTCAGGGCGACGGCACATACACTGTCGAGATCAGCATCGGCGGGCCGTCGACGCGACGGACGGGGTCGCTGGCCGAGAATCAGGGGAACGCCTCGTTCACCTTCGAGTTCGAATTCAGCGAATCGACGCTCAACGAGATCTCGTATACGGACATCCCCGACGACAGGGAAGGCACGAAGGGTGCTGTCGACCTGATGGACATGGAGATGTTACCGAACTCGCAAGTGCCGACACCGGACGCGCTCCCTGGGGACGTTCGTGGCTCGGGGACGAGTGGGGACGCGAAGTTCGTGGTTACGATCCTTGAAGACGCGTCACGTTTCGGTGGGGACGAGGAGCAGAGGTATCTCGCTGTTTCTCCACGCACACCCTACAATCGAACGATGCTGCCGATGATGTCGCTTTCGGGGACACTGAACCGCGACGGTAAGTCGGTATTCGACGGAATTCTGCAAGCAACCATCGATCCAGATCTCCGCTATCACTATGGGACGACGGTTGCGGACGTACAGACGGGTGATGACCTGACGATCACGGTCGATTCGCCCCCACAAACAGCTCGCCATGAAGGGTACGAGACAGCCTTTGTTGATATGCCAGATGTGCAGGTGACCTTGTAGTTCCAAAGGTGTCTTTAGAATCCCAACCGAAGCCAAACCTATGGAAGAGAAGCACCTCCTACTGGCGACGTTACTTGGCGTTGTCTCACTCCTGGTACTCACCGGATTCGTCGTTCGCCTGGCGTAGACAGTCAAAGAATGGCCGAGGCTGGCAGTTACAGAAACTCCCGGTTGACGACAGCGGGGTTGACTCAATGAATCTACCAAACATAGTATCTCAGAGGAGAATATGAATCGGAGAACGTTTCTCAAACAGGGGACTGCTCTCTCGGGTGGCCTGGTACTGTCTGGTTGCCTGGGGCGGCTCGGATTCGAGACGCAGTCTGCATGGCGTGATCCACCACTCGTGGAGGATCGACCTGACGCGGTCTACTATCCGGCAATCATCGAAGGGATGGGAATGTACGGAACGACGACGGCAGGCAGTCTCGGATTTGCACTGATGCACTCCTTCCCGCACCGTTTCTGGAACCTCACTGGCTCACGAAAGACGAAAGTCGTCGTTCAGTCGGATGATTCGGTGCATCTGATGGCGAGTGTCTGGGACACCGAGACGGAGACGATCCTCCCGGTCGACGTCTCTGTCGAAATCAGTAACAGCGACGGTCGAGTGTCCTCGACCAACCTCTGGCCGATGATCTCGCCGAATATGGGGTTCCACTACGGCGACAATATCGCTCTCCCGGGGGAAGGACAGTACGATGTGACGCTCCAGGTTGGCCCGTTGCAGACAGCTCGTACGAGTCCATTCAACGGGCGATTTACAGAGGGACAGTCTGCCACGATGCAGTTCACGTTCGATACGGATGAGACGTACAATTTGGAGATTCGCCGGTTAGGGGACAAAGCAGGCACCCGTGGGACAGTCGATCTAATGGATATGGAAATGATTCCTGAACCGGTCGTGCCGACAAAATCCGAGCTTCCCGGTCGACTACTCCACGAAGGGCAATCCGGTGACGCAACGATGCTGGTTGCTCTCGTTGACGGTGACCATCGGTTTAGTGATACTGAAGGACCCTTCCTAATCGTTTCTCCACGCACACCCTACAATCGCGTGATGCTCCCGAGGATGGCTCTTTCAGCAACACTCGACCGTGGAGGGGATACAATCACACAAGGGACACTCCAAGCGTCCCTTGATACTGACCTCGGGAGTTTCTATGGGATGGGTATTGATGAACTCAAGACTGGCGATACGGTCAGAATCACTGTAGAGACACCACCCCAACTGGCGCGCCACGACGGCTACGAAACCGCGTTTCTCGACATGGACCCGATTGAGTTCACTGCCGAGTGATCTTTCTGGTTGAGTTCTGACCTTAGTGTGCGATCCGTTGTTCTCTCGAAACCACCAGAATCAGGGTAGATATGGGGGCGTCGCTCCTGGAAGTGAGAGAATCCAGAGGCTAATAACGGTGTACCCGATCATCACAACGATGAACGGGTACTGGCTCCGGATTGCGACGAGACGACTCGAGAAGAGTTCGTAGGCGGTCGCGTGCGCTGCCCAGATAGCGAGGAGATGCCCGATGAGCACGTAGGCGATACTCAAACCCTCGAACCACCCAGGTGGAGACAATGTCAGGGGATTCGCTGGGGGCGACAGTGGAGAGAGAATTGCCATGCCTAGAGCCGGACTGAGGGATACAGCCAGTCCGGTGTAGTGGGCGAGGTGATATCCCGCTGCGATGGCCAATAGCGAGGGTGCAAACCGAAAGGCGATACGTTTCGCTGTGATGTATGTCCCGGTCCGTCGCCGAGAGAGTACGCCCGCATACCAATACGCGGCGAAGAAAACGACGTAGCCACTGACGAAAAGGAGTGTGTAGATGAGGATCGCACGAATCTGTACGGCTCCCACTCCAATATTGGAGAGGCTGACGAGTGCCTCGGTAGTTGCTGCGCCCGTCTGCGTCGTGATGAAGCCGCTGTACGTGAGCTCCCAAATCAGCGCAATGACGAACGCAACATCGGAGGTGTCCGTGATTAAGTCTGAGTCAGTCAGGTCGCTACCGGGCAGTTTTACAGTGAGCTTCCCGTCCCGCCGTTTTACAGGGGCGACAGCCCCGAAAAATCGGAACAGGACGGATAACGGATCTGCGTTCTCGAACCACGCGTCAGGACCGAAGAGTACTGCGCCTGCGATTGTGACGGCACTGTAGCCGAGGATCGCAAGCGAAAGAATTGACGGAATCGTGCTGACAGGGAAAATCACCTCAATCCACACGAGTAGTAATAGGCCACCGACAGCTGGCCACCGGGCTAATTCTTTAGGATACGTTCGGTGTCCAGCTGGGAGAAGCGAGACGATCCCTCGCCAGGGGTTCAGTGCTGGCCAAACGTTCCCTCCGAGATACGTAAGCATCGGCAAGCCCGCTCGAACGACGACAAATGTGACGAGGATGGTGAAGCTGGCCGTTGGGAGCTGCGGTCCGGTCAGTCCGAGATACACTGCCAGTCCAAGGACGACAATCCCAAGACTATGTCCGATCCATCGAATCGGTGTCCACCAGTCGTCGACCGTCGGGCCGGGGAGTGACCAGTTGTGGAGATAGCGGATAAAGGCTCGATCAGTGACGAAGCTCGCAAGTAGGGCAGAGGCGCCGATCGTGGCGCCGCCAGTGGCAAGATACAGCCATCGGGGGACGGCAAGTGTATCTCGAGGCTGCTTCGAGAGCGTCATCCCGTTACCGGCAGCGACTGTTCCGGTAAACAGCGTCAATATCGAGACCCAGGTTACAAACTGAATCAGGAGTCTAAGCTTTGTGTTCGATACGACCCAATTATGAAGCCTCGACTCTGGCCCTGACTCTGTGTGTCCCTCTTCGCTTGCCTCGGTGTTCGTATCTGAGTCAGGCAACGATGGCATATAGCATTAAGAAACCGAAGTACAGGAGCACAAGGGCTCCAAGTGCTTTCAGACGCAGCGTGCGTAACTCGTCTTCTTCGTCCGCTCGAACAGAGAGGAATGCGTCTTCCTCGTCGTCATCCAACTCTTGAGGATGTTCTAAGCCTTTGTGGAGGACGAGGCGGTCGGTCGTAGGAAACGGATGCCCACAGTAATCACATTCCCCTGCAGGAGAGTCACGCCGTGGAACTGTAGTGCCTTCGTATGACATACTCTCGAAAGCTGTTAATCGGCCGTAGGCCAGTCAGCGTTGAAACCGTTCTGGTTCGACGTTCGAACTACTCCGCTCGTGTATCGACTTACGTGGCGATATCAATGGGCAGAATGGTCGGTTACAACAGATCTCCTAGCGAAGACCGAAGTTGTGCATACACTCCCTTTGACGGCGTGGAAGTAGCCTTTTGTTCAGAGTGGTTGTCCTCGACTGGGGACTGACCGTCCGCTTCTCGCTCTTCTTCGTAGGCGTCGCAGTAGATACACATAGAAAAGAGTAGGCAGAGCGCCTCTATAAAACCATTTGACCGTAAGATGGGATATCGCGGAGAATCGGGACTAAGGAGCATTACCGGGTTAAGAGTGTGACGTCATACCGCACGAATATTAACTAACGGCTCACCTTTGCACGTTGAAGTAGGAGCGTGACGTAGGGAGTGGCAAGGACGGATGATGCCGATTACCGACTTCTTGTCGTGCACGCGCGTCTTCGACGAGTTCGAGTCACTGTCACCGGCACAACGGCATCACGCCAAAACCTACGCCACCGGTCTTGTTGCGGCCAGCAACAAGACCGTGGCGGGCATCGCACGCGAAGTCCTTCCAGCCAACAGCAAACGCGCCCTCAACAAGTTCCTCACCGAGTACGACTGGGACGAACAGCAGTTCAACCACGAGCGCCTCGAAGAACTCCAGAAACACGGTGAGACGCGTTGGTCGAAGGACGGCTACATCATCCTCGACGACACGATCACCGAGAAAGCCGGGGACGAAGTCCCCGGTGTCGGCCACTTCTACGATCACGCCGAAGGTGACACTGTCTGGGGTCAAGACCTCATCTACGCCTTCTACGCCGACGACAAAACCGCCTATCCGCTCACCTTCCGCCTCTACGAACAGCACGACGACGAGGACGACGACCACGATACCAAGTACGATCTGGCCAGAGAAATCGTCACGGAACTCGAAGAAGAGGTAGGTGTGCCTGCGGACACCTACCTCTTCGACTCGTGGTTCGCCCACGATTCTGGCCTTCCTGACCACATCGAATCCTACGACAAGGACTGGATCGGTCCACTCCGAAGCAACCGACAAGTGACCTACGCCGCCGAGGAAATTCGCGTCGATGCGCTGGCAGAGCGCATCGACACGACTGAACGCGACATTGAGGACGACAGCTACCATATCTGGACGAAGAAGCTTCCCGTCTCCCAACTGGGAGACGTGAAGCTGGTCGTCGCTGAGAAGGAGACCGACGAAGACGAGGAAAACCCGGTCAAGTACCTCGCTACGAACAAGATCGACGCACCGACCGAGCACGTGATTCGCTCCTACGGAATGCGATGGCGCATCGAGACGTTCTTCGAGGACTCGAAGCAGGATCTCGGCCTGGGAGACTGCGAGATGCAGACCGACGAAGGTGCCAGTCGGCACTGGCACCTTCTCATGGCCGCCTACAGTCTCGTTCGTCTTGATCCCGAGTCGAGCGCCTTGGGGACGGTTCGCTCGAAAGCGTCATCGCTTCGAGCGAACCTCGAACACTCCCTGAAAGAAGCCGTGTACAACCTTCTCTCGTGGGTTCGGGACAACGATGACCGAGGCGTCGATGATCTCATGGAAGAGATCGACCACCTCTTCGTTCACTCAACAGCCGACGCTAACGTGCAAAGCTGAGTAACGGCTGAATCACAGCCATATTCTATTAACGAAGAGGGGATTAATAACAGCCGATTTATTATATCGTGAAGCTCAATTCGAGATAATGAGCGATCCATCTGACTCGGACGCAACCTTCACCGGATCGAGTCCATGGCCACTCTTCGTCGCGATTGGATTTGCTCTCTCGGAGGTCGGTGTCGTCCTCGGGCTTCGGCCTGTCTCTGTTGCGGGACTGTTGTTGTTCGTCGGATCTGTCGCTGGCATTCTCACAGAGGCGGAGTATATCGCTGAACCAGCGAAAGCAGCAGGTGTTCAAGGACTCATCCTTGTCGGTCTCGGTGTCTTGTTGATCACACAGAACCAGACCGGGACGACAATCCGCGGTCAATCGATTGCGATCGCTGGAATCCTGTGTCTCGTTGGTGCACTTGTCTGGGTAGGCTTCGTTCGGAGGGAAACCCGCGCCACGGTAACGACAGCGGAGACATCGGAAACAACATCTGATTGAGGGACCGTACTACAGTAGAATTCGCTACAACAAGAGAGAGATCACGTTCGTGGTTCTACTTGCCATCAGAATCGGTAGGGGGCGATAATGAGTCCGATGAGTACCAATGGTGATGTGGTCAGCGCCGGTCTCATCGTGTGTGGAGTCCGTACGCTTCTCCTCGAGATCAAACACGGCGAGTATCGAGCAATCCGGACTTAGGTCCGGGGAATGGGACGGATTATCGGCCGATTTAATAACTCGTCCCGAATACTTTATTAGAGACTACCATAATAAGGGGTTTTGGTAGCAGCCGATTTAATAAGTCTGTAGTAGCTAGCAGGACGTAATGACCTCACCTGACGAGGAATCCCACGACGGAAGTGGTGAACCACCGGATCACACCCACGACCACGAAGAGAATTCTCACGAGCAGGGTCATACACATGACCACGATCACGAGGATCACGAGCACGACAAGCACACTGGACAAGATGGTGATGACGTTGTCCCATCGATAGACCAGGGAGACGTTGCACAGTTCTCCGTCCCGGAGATGGACTGCCCATCCTGTGCAGGAAAGGTCGAAAACAGCGTCGGAAAGCTAAACGGAATCCGGAGCGTCGACCCGCAAGTGACGACAGGGACGTTGACCGTCTCGTACGACGGCGAGCAAACGAGTGCCACCGCGATTGCTAATCGGGTTGAAAAGGCCGGGTACACGGTGGAGGACACTGGCGAGGTCACCTCGAAATTCACGGTTCCGGAGATGGATTGTCCGTCGTGTGCGGGCAAAATCGAAAACGCCCTTGACCGGGTTGGTGGAGTGACAACATACGAGACGCAGCCGACGACCGGAACCGTCGTCGTCACGTACGATTCGTCGCGGGCTGGGGAAGCTGACGTCATCGACGCGATCGAAAGCGCTGGGTACGAGGTCACGGATACGACAGGCGACGAATCGGGGCGTCAGGAAGCGAGCGGAGAGCGCGAGAGCATCTGGACAAGTTCGCGCGCACTCAAAACGTGGGTGAGCGGTGGATTCGTCGTCCTCGGCTTACTCTTCGAGTTCTTCCTGACCGGCCAGAATATACAGATCGCAGGTCTTCTCGGGACGGATCTACTGGTCGCTGACGTCCTGTTTCTGATTGCAGTGGCCACCGGCGGCCAGGAGATCCTTCGCAACGGCTACTACTCGGCGCGGAATCTGAACCTCGATATCGACTTCCTGATGTCGGTGGCTATCCTCGGCGCACTCGTTGCGAGTCTTGTCTTCGGTGAGGCACTCTACTTCGAGGCCGCCACCCTTGCGTTCCTGTTCAGCATCGCGGAACTGCTGGAGCGCTACTCGATGGACCGTGCCCGAAACTCCCTCCGCGAACTAATGGATCTCTCACCGGATGAAGCAACCGTCAAGCGGAACGGGAGCATGGAGACGATTCCCGTCGACGAGGTCGCCGTGGGAGACATCGTCGTCGTCAAGCCAGGGGAGAAAATCCCGATGGACGGAAGCGTCGTCGACGGTGAGAGCGCCGTCAACCAGGCACCGATCACGGGTGAAAGCGTCCCTGTCGACAAGACGACGGGCGACGAGGTGTACGCCGGCACTATCAACGAGGAGGGGTATCTCGAGGTCGAGGTCACCTCCGAGGCCGGCGACAACACGCTCTCCCGCATCGTGGAGATGGTTGAGGACGCCCAGTCGAACAAGACCGAACGCGAACAGTTCGTTGAGCGCTTCTCGACGTACTACACGCCAGTCGTCGTCGGCTTCGCCATCCTGACGACGGTAGCAAGCCCGTACATCTTCGGCACGACCTGGTCCACGGCCGTCGTCTACGGACTGACGCTGTTGGTGTTGGCCTGTCCATGTGCGTTTGTCATCTCGACGCCTGTCTCGGTGGTGTCGGGAATTACGAGCGCCGCGAAGAACGGCGTCCTGATCAAGGGCGGGAATCACCTCGAAGCGATGGGTGCGGTCGATGTCGTCGCGTTCGACAAGACGGGAACACTGACGAAGGGTGAGCTCACCGTCACCGACGTCGTTCCCCTAAACGGGAACTCGGAGGAGGACGTGCTCCGGTGTGCACGGGGACTCGAACAACGGAGTGAACACCCCATCGGCGAGGCAATCGTCGCCGAAGCCGGCAGCGCAGGGGTCACCGAGCGCGAGGTCGATGACTTCGAGAGCATCACCGGAAAGGGTGTTCGTGCCGATCTCGACGGTACTCCGCACTTCGCAGGCAAACCGGGTCTGTTTGAGGAGTTAGATTTCGATCTTTCGCACGTTCACGCGACAACCGACGGTGGCGTCGTGACACAGACAGCCCGGCAGATGTGTGACCGGAACAACTGTCTCGATCTCCTCGAGGAGACCGTTCCCGAACTCCAGGCTGAAGGCAAGACCGTCGTCCTCGTTGGGACCGAAGACGAACTCGAGGGCGTCATCGCGGTCGCCGACGAGATTCGGCCGGAAGCGAAGCGAACGGTGACGCGACTGAAGCAACTCGGTGTCTCCCGAACGGTGATGCTGACGGGGGACAACGAACGGACTGCCCGCGCGATCGCCGACCAGGTCGGTGTCGACGAGTACCAGGCCGAACTACTCCCCGAGGACAAGGTGACGGCGATCGAGGAGCTCGTCGAGGAGTACGACGGCGTTGCGATGGTCGGAGACGGCATCAATGACGCACCGGCGCTCGCCACTGCCACGGTCGGCGTGGCGATGGGGGCTGCCGGGACTGATACCGCATTGGAGACCGCGGACATCGCCCTGATGGGTGATGACCTCGCGAAGCTTCCGTACCTCTACGAACTCGCAAACGATGCGAACGGTGTCATCCGGCAGAACATCTGGTCGAGTCTCGCTGTCAAAGCCGGGCTGGCGGTCGCAGTCCCGTTCGGATACGTCCCGATTTGGCTCGCTGTCCTCGCTGGGGATGCCGGGATGACGACGGCCGTTACCGGGAACGCGATGCGACTCTCTCGAATCACGCCAGACACAGACACCGAAACCAACGCTTCGGAGGGGTAAGATGGGTGCTGAGAACGAGGGAAATACAACGTCCCATACGGAGGCAGACCAGCAGCAATACCCGTTCGGACTCTCGTCTCCGCAGTTTGCCGTCCTCGTTGTGCTCGTTGGGCTCATCGGTCCCGGTTTACTGGTATACACCCTCGAACAGGCGAATCTCTCTGGCGTTGCTGATCTCGTGTGGATCGTCGGCTATGGTACAACCATATTCGTCGTTTGGTTCATCTGGCTTCGTCCGCTCGATTTCAGTGGCTCCTCTGCCCAGGATATATCGCTCACCGAGGAATCGGAAGAGTCCGACACAGCAGCTGAGGAACGCGATAGCGAGTCTGACTCCTCGGATCGTACTGAATCCTCGGCGGAGGATTCGACGTTGGTGACCGAAGATAGGTCGGAGGAGTCTACTCAGGAATCCCCAGAGTCCTCGGATTCGAAGTAGCTCTCCCTCCAAAGTGAATGTATGACGCTCCATGAACACACACAAGAGGATACGGCAGAACACGAACACCCGTCTGAAACAAGTGGTAGTACGCGTCGGCTTGCGCTCGTCGCGGTCGTCAACTTCCTCGGATTCGTCATCGAACTGGCTGGTGGACTCCTGTTCGGGTCGGTCGCTCTCATCAGCGACGCCCTTCATATGCTGTTCGATATGCTTGCGTACGCGATGGCGTTCGGCGCGAGCTACACCGCCGAACGGTTCGAGGGTGGCGAGGCGTGGTCGTACGGTCTCCACCGACTGGAGCCGGTTGCGGCCTTCCTGAACGGCGTCTTGCTCCTTCCAATGGTCGGATACATCGTCTGGGAGTCCTACCAGCGGTTCCTTGAGCCAGTGGCGATCAATCCAGAGTTAACGCTGATCATCGCGACGGGTGGCCTGCTGGTTAACGTCGGCTCCGTGTACGTGTTGCAGGGTGGTGAGATGAGTCTCAACGAGCGCGGGGCGTTCTACCACCTGCTCGGTGACGCCGGTGGCTCTGTTGCGGTGATCATCTCGACCGCCGCTGTCGCAGTGTTCGATCTCCCCATCGCAGACCCTGTGGCGGCCGTACTCATCGGGTTGTTGGTGCTCGCGTCGGCCGGGAACGTCCTCCGGGAAAGCACGTCGATCCTGCTGGAACGGAGTCCGGTATCGTCCGAAGAACTCCGGGATGAATTGACGACACTCGATGGCGTGGACCAGATTGAGGATCTCCACGTCTGGCAGGTGTGTAGTCAACTCACCGTCGCAACCGTCCGGCTGACAGATACGGCGACCACACTCGAGGAGCAACGGACAATCCAGTCACGGGTTCACGATCATCTCACGGGTCGAGGAATCGACCACGCAACCGTCGAGCTCGTCGGGCATACCGACCCCGATACTGACCCTGTCGGTACGACGAATCACTCCCACTAGCGATGTCCCACACAGCACCCAATCGAATGTTCGAAGTGTTGGACGAGACGAACGAGAACCTCATTGCGATTCGCGTCGGGAAGGGCACGCGAACAGGCTATCAAGAGCTGTACTCGCTCCTCGTCGAAAAGAGCGACCAGTACGGGCATATCCACGTGTGCGAGGAAGTTCTGAACTGGACGTTCGGGACGTTTCTCACACACCTCCACGGGGTGGTTCCCGATCTCCGGTACGGCCCCGACTTCGATATCGACCGGTACGCCGCAGTCGGCGATACACGATGGGCGAAACTCTTGTTTGACTGGTGGTATGCAATCCGGCTGATCTGGCCAGTCGCTCCCAACGAAATGCGATATTTTGACGGCAAGAAACGCGAGCAAGCTCTCGACTGGCTTCGAGAGGAAATTTAGTTACGAATTCGGTCAACTCCGCCGCCGACAATGAGGAGCGCAGAGACAAGCGTCAGGCCGAGTTGTTGTTCCCCGAACCAGAACGGCGTCGAGGGAACAACGGCCCGAAGCCCGACCAGGAGTAGTGAGAGGCCCGGCACGCCGGCGTCAGTGCTGTCGACGCCGCTTCCGTTAGTCGTATACTTCGGGGCTCCAACAGGCTCACCGTAGGGAAGTCGGTCGGCTTCGTATGGGATACGCTCTGTTCGAACGCTCCAGACGACAGTTCCGGATTCGTCGAGCTCTACGAGTCGCCGGTTGAGCGTGTCGGTGATGAGCGTGTTTCCGTTCGGGAGCCGATCTGCATCCCGAGGCCAATCGAATGCGACCCCCTCAACCTGATCTAAGGCCCACGCTGGCTCCCACTCACCGGCCTCCGTTCGATGGAGCTCGACAACCCGGTCGTTCTCGCTGTCAGCGACGAGGACGGCATCATCTCCGAGCCACTGTGGGTTGTGCTGGTGGTTGAGCACGTCGGGGTCACCACATCGAATATCGCCATCACCATCATAGTCGGCTAACTGGCCTGATTTACGACAGTTGGCATCGTTCGAATCGTTCGTGTCCTCGTTGATGACGTCGACGACGCCTTCTCCGGGCTCGATGACGAGAAGCTGGTTGGCATTGCGTACTGAGACGAGATAGCGTCCGGTGCTGATGACGTCCACGTCGTTGATGTGCAGCCAGTCGGTCGTCGTCGGATCTTGTGGAGCGTCGTAGAACGAACTCGCATTCCACTGCCACGTGACTTCGCCGTTCTTGACAGTAAAGATACGCTCGTACTCCATATCGGTGACCAAGTATTCTCCCGATTCGAGTCGTTCGACATCGTGGACTTCGCTGTTCTTGTTCGTTCGCACCGGGAAGCTGTACTCCGAAAGCACCCGAGTGTCTTGTCCGGGGTCAATGACTCGGAATCCCGTTCGGGTACAGGGAGACTCGTACGGTCCGCACGAAGCGTACCCGCTGTCCATGAACCCGGCTAACACTGTTCCGTTCTCCGTTTGTGTGACGTCGAAATAGCTATCAGCACTCGATTCGCGCCAGGTAGTGTTCGTACCGTTGAGGAGGTAGACGCTACCGTATTCGTGCCAGCCTGGGCCACCCCCCTGAGACCCGACCAAGGTCCGGGACGTCTGGTCTGTCTCCGAAGCCGTCCCAATCGCAGGGGCGAGCATTGCACTGCTAACAAGCGTGAGAACGAACAGAACCACGCCGAAAAGGATTAGGTAGCTACCCCGACGGAGATCAGGAACGGCACCATTCGGAATGGCGTTCATTTCTGGATATACAGCGAGTACATGATGACCGCGAGACCAAGGGCAACGAACAGGCTGTTGATGAGCACGCCAAGGGCCAATCCGACAGAAAAGAACTGGTTGGCCACGCCAGTCAGGATTGCCCCGAGTGTGATGATACCGAACCCGACACCAAGGACGCGTAGCGAGTCCGCACCCGTACGTCGATAGGCCTTAAATGCAATGTAGGTAATCCCGCCACCGAGAAGCAGGATTACAAACTTGACGACTGCAATCGCCGTGATGACGCCGTTCATACTTCGTCCCCCATCATCGACCAGATATCTGCAAGCCGTTCGTCGGTAGATTGCGGTGGCCGATCGACACTCACCGAAAACGCACCTGTGTCGTCCATAGAGATCGTGACGTCCTCGAACGACCGCTCGTAGTAGGTGACCCGTCCACCTCCGGGGTTGATCGTCTCCTGTTCTCGAACGAGGGAAGCGGAACTGAGGAGTTCTAATTTTCGATACAGCGTCGACTTGGGGATGTCACATGCGTCGAGGAGTTCGTTCGCAGTCATTGGTTCGATAGTTTCCCGGAGAATAGCCCGACACGCGGGATCATCCAGCGCATCGAGGACATCCTGTACCTCCGGAGGGTCCTCGGAAGACACTGAATTATCTCCCATTATTCGAGAATACGTGTTCGTCGGGAAATGGAGTCCGATTATGGACGAGAGGCTCCATCGGCACCCCGTATTCATTACGGATCCGGGCTGGGGAGTGATGATGGCTGATCCATCCAATGGGGGCAAACATAGTGACACAGTTATGAAACGTTATGATTCCTGCTGAGTTTCGAGTCGTTGTTCGCCGGCGTCGGTAATCTCGTAGAGACCCCTCCCGCGCGGAACAATACAGCCCTCACTGTGAAGATGAGCACACGCTTGGTCGATAGTGATCGGGTGTCCATCGACGGCGTTAGTGATATCCATCACATGGCACGGTGACTCGTCAACGAGCAGCTCCAATACTTCGACCTCGGTCTGTATTGAGAACTCGCTCATAGTAAATATCGTATCATGACCCAATCAGCAGCTGGATTTCGCCCGGCAGGGGCTATCCGGTCAGTCATGCTGCGCGTACACCTCGAGAAGCTCTTGGTATCGATTCCGGATCGTGACTCGACTCACGTGTGCGACCTCACTCACCGTCTCCTGTGTGAGCTGCTCGTTCGTGAGGTGGGTCGCAGCATACAGAGCGGCAGCCGCCAATCCGGCTGGACTCTTTCCACTGTGGACGGCATTATCTGTAGCTACCTCAAGCAGTTCTCGAGAGCGCCGTTCTGCTTCGTCGCTCACGTCAAGCGATGACGCGAATTGGGGAATATATTGCATGGGATCCTCCGGCTCGATCTCCAGCCCAAGTTCTCGGGATAGATATCGGTACGCTCGCTGGATTCGGATTTTCTCGACACGGCTGACGTCGGCGAACTCAGTCAGCGGCCGTGGCATTCCGTGCTGTCGAGCAGCCGCGTACAACGACGCCGTCGACATACCCTCGATCGAGCGACCGGGGAGCAGGTTCTGCTCTACAGCACGCCGGTACAGGACGCCTGCAGTTTCCCGAACCGATTCCGGAAGTCCCAGAGCGGAAGCCATCCGGCTGATCTCCCCGAGAGCTTGCTTGAGATTCCGCTCGTGGGCATCCTTCGTCCGGAACCGCTCGTCCCACGTCCGAAGGCGCTGTAATTGAGCACGTTTGCGACCGGAGACAGCCTGTCCGTAGGCATCTTTGTCCTGCCAGCCGATAGTCGTACTCAGGCCCTTATCGTGCATCAGCTGCGTCGTGGGAGCACCGACCCGACTTTTTTCATCGCGTTCGTCCGACGTGAACGCACGCCACTCCGGGCCGTGGTCGATTGGATCATCTTCAAAAACCAACCCACAGCTTTCGCAGGTCGCCTCACCGCTGTCGCTATTCAGGGTAATATGGCCCTGACACTCGGGACAGGTATTGTCGTTAGCAGACTTCACCTCGCGGTCGCGTTCATCTATTGATCGTTCCTGGGTATGTTCTTGAGCCATCATACTATCGGCGTATAGGGGTTTTCCCTACAAACCGTGGGTCTTCTTAACAGTACCGTGGGACGGCTCCTCAATGAATAGCAGGCGGTGTCCCACTCGCTGGGAATCCGGCCTAACACTTTGTCTCCAAGACATCAACTCGTCACACCGCCAGTCAGCGTCTCTACCCAATATTATGTCTCAAGGCCGACTCCGCGGGCACGACGTACGAACCACGATTTCAAGGATTCCGGTCGAGTACAGGCATATCGCCGGTTTCACGCTACTAGTGACGTATATCGTGATGCTTCTCGGAGCCTACACCAGTGCAATCGGTGCTGGACTTTCCTGTCCCGATTGGCCGACCTGCTACGGGACGTGGGTTCCCTTCCTTCAACCCGAGATCATTGCTAACTCGCCATACTCTGCACTCCAAATCTTCGCAGAGTGGGCTCACCGTGGACTGGCGATGATGGCCGGGGTTCTGATCGTCGGCACAACCCTTGGAGCGTGGGTGACACACCGGAATACCCCGATTGTCAAATGGTCGGCCACGGCCGCTCTCGCCCTTCTTCCGTTACAGGTTATCCTCGGAGGATTGACCGTCACGGAAGATCTCCAGCCGATCATCGTGACGACCCACCTCGGCGTGGCAATCCTCATTCTCCTCTGTCTCCTGACGACCTTCCTCGTCGCATATCTCCGCCGCTAATGACACCTTGCGTATAAACCAATGCCACAGATACCGACGATTCAGCTCACTACGAGAGAACAGCACGGAGCCTATGAAATCTGCCACCAAGAGTAGTGATCACGAATGACTGCCCATACCTTCCCGATCTGTACAGATCAATTCGAAACAGCGGGAGCAGCGCGTGACCACACATGGAACGCTCATAGCGCCTGCCATTATTGTGGCGAACAACTCGGTGACGAGACTGACGAGGAGCTCTACAGACACTGGCTCGCCGTGCATCCCGACGACCTCTCACGTGTGGACTACAAACGGGCGGATACAGCCGTTGATTCACTCACGTTCTCAGAGCGGCTCTCTGAGGACGGTGTCGGAGCTGCTGTCGGAGGACTGACCCGCCGACAACTTCTCCTCCCCGGTGGTAGTGCCGCCACTGCCGGTCTCGTGATCGGCGTCACCGCTCTCTCTAACAATACGAGTACTGAGCCGGATGACGGCGCGAATGCTGGAGGTGATGCGGGTGCCGTCACCACTGCCCCGATTCCCGAACCGCCAGCATCGACCTATCGAAGCCAGTTTGTAGGGTGGAACCCTACGCTCACATCTGATTAATGTCGTCGATATCTCGTTTCCGGTCTGTCGCCTCGGCGATTGGTCTCACGTATGGATCATACGTCGCGGGGGCTATCGTCATCCTTGCCGTCGCGACGGTCGTCGGGTTGTTCGGAGTCGACCTCGCGTCGCGCCCAGCCCTCAGACTGGTTGTGAGTACGTTCCTCCTCCAAGGAGTGACGTTTGGGGGCATCGCCATCCTCTATCTCAAAGGCCGTGATCTCGGATTTGGGTTCGTTCCAGTTCGTCTACCTGACAAGCGTGATGGGGCGGTGATTGTCGGGGGGAGTATAGCGATCCTGGGGTTGCTCTTTGTGGCGTCCTCAGTAATCACGGCCCTCGGTCTGAACTCGGCTCAGAATCAGATCGTCGAGGTCGGGCGACAAAATCCGAGTGTCTTCCTTCTTCTGATCCCCCTCCAATTCCTGTTGGTCGGCCCGGGAGAAGAGCTGTTGTTCCGGGGCCTCGTCCAGGGCACCCTCCGTGAAAGTCTCCATCCGGCCCGTGCAATCGTCCTCGCAAGCGCTCTGTTCGCATCGATCCATCTCTTCTCGTTGTCAGGGGAAGGCAAACTGGTGTACATCGGTATCGCATTCGTCCTAGCCTTAGTACTGGGAGCAGCGTACGAGTATACGGACAACCTCACAGTGCCGGCTGTGATTCACGGGACGTATAATGCGGTGCAGTTCGCAGGAGTCTATCTGTCGTCCACTGGCGGGCTCTAACAATCTGATCGCTTTCTAGGCCCAATTTCGGACTCCTGACAGCGAACAAGTCTAGGTGAAAAGCCCCCATCTCCATTCGCCTTGTGCCGAACATATCCACGCGCTGTCCCGTGAATTGGGACACCGCAGTCGCCCTATGTTTAGGCCAACCAAAATGCCGAGTGTATCATGACAACACGTTTCGGCGCACCCGGAACCGGACTGTCCCGGCGTGAGTTTCTCGCGGCAACTGGCGCGACCGGTATCGCTTCGTTAGCAGGCTGTTCTGCGGGCGGAGCCAACGAGCCAGCAGCAACGAGCGATACGCCCACGCAGGCACAAACTGACTCGCCTGATCTCCCCTACACCAGCCCTCCAACAGTCGTCAACGTCGACGAGCAGGGCGGCGAAGTGACGATGCGGACTCAGCAGGCCCGCCACGCCGTCCACCCGCTCGATACGATGGGTGGGTCCGTCGAATTCCCACGCGTCTGGGCGTTCCAGGCCGACGACAACGACCCTAGCGTCCCCGGCCCAATTCTCAGAACGACCGAGGGTAACGCGATGGAAGTGACACTCGACAACACCGATGGCCGACGTCCCCACACGATTCACTTCCACGGGGTTCGCAAGACGTGGGAGAACGATGGCGTCCCGACGACGACCGGCATTCAGGTCCCGCCAGGGGAGAGTCACACCTACGAGATTCCCGCGAACGTCCCTGGGACGCATTTCTACCATTGTCACTTCCAGACCCACCGGCATATCGACATGGGCATGTACGGGATCTACCGAGTCGATCCCGAAGGCTACGAACCGGCGGACCGCGAATACTTCATGACGATCAAGGACTGGGATTCGCGGGTTCCACGGAAGTGGGCCGGAGAGGCGGACTTCACCTACAATTCGGCCAGTCGCAATCCAGACGTGTTTACCGTCAACGGGAAGAGCGCACCCCGAACGCTGCACCCCGAAGAAGGGTCACCGATCATCGTCGACGAGGGCGACTCAGTTCGTATCCACCTCGTCAACGGTGGGTACATGTCGCACCCGATGCATATCCATAACCACCGCTTCCAGCGTGTTGAAAAGGATGGCGGGACGATTCCGGAGGCTGCCCGCCACGACATGGACGTCACGAACGTTGCCCCTGCTGAACGACACACGATCGAATTTACTGCCGATGCAGACCCCGGCATCTACCTGATGCACTGCCATAAGGTCAATCACGTGATGAACGGCACGTTCTATCCCGGCGGGATGCTCACCGGCGTGGTCTATCGGTCCGTCATGGATACGGAAATCTTCAACCAGCTCATGGAGTACGCCGGCTACTCCACGTAGAGGCGCTCTACATGACGACCAGAACTGGATCTAACTGAAACATAGTGGTTGACCGGCTCTGGTAGACTCCTGGTGGTTCGACATCGTCCCGCTGAAACAGCCGTCGCTCGGACTCCGAATCGGTCATCGAAACGAATCGGAATCGACACCGCTAGGAGCTTGCGTGGACCGCAACCCGGCGGATTCCGGCTACCGGATCGGGCTGTTACGGACTGGCACGGAACTCGCCGTGTTTCATCCCGAAGAAGAACGCGATGACCGAGAAGACAATCATCGAGGGCAGAACCATCATGAAGACTGTCGAGGAGGTCATCACGGTCGTGAGCGCAATCGCTGCGACGGCGACAATTACGACGAGAGGAGCCACCGAGCGCACGAAGTCGAATTCCATATGTACTGTTGTGACCGGATAGACAAAACCGTTAACAAAGTAGATTTACTGGAAACCGGCAGTAATCGGGTGCCACATAGATTCCTGTAGGTCCGAAGCAGAGTCAATGTCGGCCATATGGTGTACAAGCGATTCCAGAGCGCACAGCTCGCAGTATACGCGGCCGCCTACCCGGAGAACGAGCTGTACGAGACGCTGCCTTGATCGACGATGGTCTGGCTTTCGGGAACGTCTCCGTCCGGCGGCATACTCCCCTCCGCGGGACCGCCGGGTTCGCCGACGACGATCCGGCCGACCATCCCCAGGGTCTTGTGCGGGATACAGAAGTAATCATACGTCCCTGTGGTCTCGAACGTGTGCTCGTACGTTGCGCCCTGTTCACTCAGCGTTTCGCTATTGAACGTTTCTGCGCTTTCGGGAATCCGATTTACCGAGGCTGAACTCGTTCCTTCTTTGTAGGCGGTTGCCGAGTGGCTCCCACTCTGGATTTCGAATGTCACAGTTTCCCCAGATTCGATGAACAGACCGATGGGATCGAAATAATACTCGCTCCCTTCGGTGACCATCATAACAGTATTCGAGCCTCCAGACCCACCAGCGGTCTCCTGCGGTTCAGTCGTGGTCGGCTCACCGCCACCATCTCCATTCCCCGAACTACTGCAGCCGGCAAGACCAGTTACGCCACCTGTCGCGAGAAGTCCAGTCGTCTTGAGAATCTGTCGACGCTCCATACCACAGTATCAAAGACCCCAGCATAAGGGAAAAGGGCGGATTCCCAGTAAGTAGGACACCGGTCGTATTTCAAGTACTGAGGCCCCAAGTTAGAAATGCTCCGTTGGTGTAGCTCGGCCAATCATCTCGGTATCTCACGCCGAGGACTGAGGTTCAAATCCTCGACGGAGCATCCCTGATCCGTTTCAATGCTCTACTCATAATCCTCACAGATGACTACCGCACAACAAGGGTTCGAGAAGTATATTTTGAGCCGATATACTTCCGTAGAGATCAGTACACTCACTAGCCCGTGTCTATTTGTTCTTGCCGCCGCCACGGTCGTATATAGCTGGCCACCGGCTGTACTCGGATGGTTTGTATCCGGCTTACTCGGACTTCTTGTCGCAGTAGCTTCCGGCCGGACATCAGCGGTCAAGCTCAGTCTCATCAAGTGGCCCCAGCCTGAGTCGAAAAGCGATTTAGCGGTGAATGCGATTGCATACAACGGCGTCTTGATTATTGGAACCGTACTTGGACAGATCGTGTGGACGGCATCGAATAGTCTCCTACTCGCTGCAGGAGTTGGGGCCGTTCTTCCGGTCTGGTTCCTCAAGCACATACAGTTCCTCGTGTTTCTGGACGTCGAGTGAATTCACCGTGCCGGTCATACTTTCGGAGGAGGATATTTCCACACACAGCATGAGCCAACGACAGTCAAATCCAGGCTATCAGGGGTGAATCAGTCAGGTAGAAGTGGCTCCCTGTCCAAGACAGAATAATGTCACCAGAAGAGCGTCAACCACGTGGGGACCCCTCCCGTGGACAGACCTCTCGAATCGGATCTATTCGGCCTCTCTCTGTACTTCTCGCCGCGATTGGTACGCTCACTCAGGTTCCCGTCGCGTCTGCCCACGGTACAACCGGAAGCGGTGGACTCTCGCAAGGACACGGTGTAATTATTGCTTTCGTTGGTGCCGTTATTCTCGGTGGATTCATCCTTCTCAAACGGACAGATCGGATCACGGCGACAACCGCTCTGTACGGCGTGTTCGCCGGTATCGCTATCACTGCACTCGGAGCCGTACTCTTCGAAGGGCTCTCCCCAGATCCGACATATACTGCGAGTTCGATGCCGTTCCCCCGAGCGTGGTATCAGCCACTGGCCCTGCTGAGTGGTTTGGGCATCATGGTCGCGAGCTTCGTCGTCGGGTGGCTCCGCTGGCCATCCCGACCACGGTACACGTTCCTCGGCATCCTCATGGGATTGTGGATCTCGTACCCCTACCTCCTTCCAGAACTGGCAAGCGATACGCATCCACTCGGGTACGCAATCGTCCTCGGCACGCCAATCCTGGTCGGTTATGTCGTCTGGAAGGACGCAGGGAGTGTCATTCGCGCAGTCATGCGTGATCCGGTTGCGCGTCGCTTCGGCATCGGCGTCGGTGTCGTATTAGCCCTCTTTTTCGTCTCGATAACGGGGTACCTCTCGTTGTTCCCCGAGGAAGGCTTCCCTGAGGAAGTGACGGTCGTCGTTCTGCCCGCAATCTATCAGCTGGTATCGTGGCCGACGCTCGAAATCGCGATTCCGCATCTTCCGTTCATACATATCCCGTTCTTCCTGGCCGTGTCGCCCGGTCAGGTCATCGTCGTCGGGATGCTGAGCGCACTCATCGGGTTAAACGCCGCTCTCATCGCCCGTCACTGGCGCGTCGAGGAACGAGCCGGCATGACCGAAGGGACCGCCGGAAGTGCTGCAATCGTCGGGACGTGTACCTGTGGGTGCTGCGGGCCACTCGTCGCGAAGATCGCGGTACTTGCTGCCGGGCCATCGATTGCCGCCCCCCTCTACTGGGTGTTCGTCGATTCGGCCTCGCCGCTCAGTGCAGTATTCATCGTAGGAAGCTTCGTCCTCTTCACTGGGAGCCTGATCTACTCGGTCCAAGCAGCCCGACAGCCCGATCAATCGGCCGCCATCATCCCCGCCGACTGAGATGACGGATCTGCCGTGAGAACACGGTCCTTAGGGTGGACGAATATCTCAAGATATGAAGAGGAAACGTCGACAGTACGTGTTTTTGGGACTGGCAGCAGTATTAATCGTTGTCGGCACCCTCGCGACCGGCTTCCTCCCGTCGACGCCGTTCTACCAAGTCCTCTCCGGAGGCATCATCGTTGCGGGCTTTGCGGTCGGGTACGCGGGCCTCAGTGCCTTCGAATTGCTCGACTGAAGCGATAGGACCCGTCTTCACCCGGTTACAGCAGGTATCTGCCGATTCGCGGAGTGGGAGCCGCTACTCGTGAAGTAGGTCTCGAAACGAATTCGCTGCGAGGAGACCGCCGGTCGCCACGACCGCACCCATCGCGAACACCGGATTCAGCAACCCCGTCGCTGCGAGTGGCATCGTGACCCCATTGTAGAGCAGCGCTAGCCCGTTGTTCTGTTTGACACGCCGACGAGCTGCATCTGCGAGATCGAACGTCGTCTCCACCGCCGCGAGGTCATCATCGACGA
Source organism: Salarchaeum japonicum (assembly GCF_020614395.1). Lineage (NCBI taxonomy): Archaea > Methanobacteriati > Methanobacteriota > Halobacteria > Halobacteriales > Halobacteriaceae > Salarchaeum > Salarchaeum japonicum. The sequence continues at coordinate 96,735 of NZ_CP085325.1, forward strand.
TAGAAATATCCGCGGCATCGGACGCGAGTGCCGTCCCACCACCGAGGGAGATTCCCAAGTCTGCTGTCGCTAGGGCCGGGGCATCGTTCGTCCCATCACCGACCATCGTAACCTGCCCACGGGACTGTAACCGCCGGATCGTCGTGGTCTTGCCTGCCGGCGGGACCCCCGCAAACACGTGATCGACGGCAGGATGACTGTCGAGAAAATCAGTGGCAGCCTCGTCATCACCGGTCAGAACGACGATCTCGAGATCACGGTCACTCAGTTGCGTGAGTGTGTCATCCCAGCCCGCCCGTGGTTCGTCGCCCACGACGATGATGCCCTCTGCACGACCGTCTCGACCGACGACGACCGGAAGGTGACCGGCCGTTCGTGCCTCTGCGGCACGCGTCTCGATCCGCTCGCTCACCGACCACCCCAGTTCCGCGAAGAGATCGAGATTCCCGACGAGAACGCGCGTGTCCTCGACGACTCCTTCGACGCCGGTCGCGTGGCTCGTGAATTCAGTGATGTCCGCTGCGTGCTCGTGGTCACTGCCATCGGCAACCCCCCCATCGGCTCTCGAGCGATCGCCCTCCTGATTCCTTTGTGCAAACGTATTCACGATTGCGTCGGCCGCTGGGTGGGATGCTCGCTGTTCGAGGGCCGCGACGATTGCAAGCAGATCCGACGGTGCATCCGCCTCGAGGACATCCATCTGGCCGGTCGTGAGAGTCCCCGTTTTGTCGAAGACGACGACGTCGACGTCCCGAAGGCGCTCGAAGACGGTCTCGTCGAAGATGACGATGCCCCGCTCTACCGCTTGTTCGATACTGGTTGCCACCGAGAGCGGGGTTGCCAGGCCAAGTGCCCACGGGCATCCAACCAAGAGAACCACCAGCGCCGTCAGGACGGCGACGGGAATGCCAGTCCCAACAAGAAGCGATCCCAATCCAGCGAGTACCGCCCCACCGACGACGACCGGAATGATGGCTGACGCGAGCCTATCGGCCTGCCGCTGGACGCCGTGATCCCCACTCTGGAGATTCCAGACAGAGGTGATGAGGCGATCGATACTACTGGTTGTCTCATCGCTCACCGTGAGGACAGCAGCCCCATTTGTGACGACCGCCCCGCCGACGACCTCGTCCCCAGCTTGTTTCGATACCGGGAGCGACTCGCCCGTCACGATCGCTTCATCGACCGTGCACTCACCCTCAGCGAGAACACCATCGACTGGGATGCGTTCGCCCTCACGGACGAGAACCCGTTCCCCGGGTTCCAGACCGTGTACGTCGACCATCGTCGTCGTCCCATCGGCGCCATACCGCCTGGCTTCGGTGACGTGGGAGATAGTGAGATTAGTCAGGCGATCCATCGCTCGCTGCTTGCTCAGTGATTCGTAGAAGATGGCAGCCACCACACTCGCGGCAACCACAATCGTGAGGTCGTAGAACACATCGATCCGACCGAGGAGAAAGGCGATCGTACTGTACACGTAGGCACTCACGATGGTAAGTGCGACGAGCAGGTCCGTGTTCGGCTGTCGCATCTTCAGACTGACATATGCACCCTGTAACAGCGGCAGGCCGGTAAACACGAGGACGACACCCGTCAGAACGAGAAAGAGCGGCAGGATCAACAGGCCATCTCCACCGCCGATCCCGGACGCACTCGCGAACATATCGAGCGTCCCGTCACCAAAGAACGACGAGAGCTGCGCCGGATAGAGGAGGACCGCATACGGGAGGAGCATGAACGTCCCGAAAATGACGCCAACAGCGTAACGGAATCCCAGCACCTCGTCAATCCCTCGTTCATTCGGCTCGTCCGACCGGCGCGACTGCCCGATTATAGTCGGTGCGTCATCGCTCCCTCCAGCACGGAGGGTTGCCGAATAGCCGAGTGTACTCAGGGTATCACAGAGAGTGCCCTTCGAGACGCGGTCAGGGTCGTATGTGATTCGGATCGTCTCGGTGACGTAACTCGCCGCGGCGTCAGTGACGCCCTCGCAGCCTTCAGCAATCGATTCCAGAAACGCTTCACACGTCGCACAGTGCATTCCGTCGATCTGGAAGAAGGCTCGTTCCTCAGTCCCCGTTGGACGCGGATCTGCCTCGCGTTCGCCCGCTTTAGTTCCGGATTCATGTATAGTGCCATCTGTCGAGGCCATCTGACTGTGAACCCCATCACCACCGAGCACTCGATGGACGTTTCGGCATCCAACACAGCAAAAGTCGATGTCATCCTCACCCACGACTTGATCGTCAGTGACAGCCCTACCACAAAGCGCGCACGGGGGAGATAGTGATTGAGATGAAGACACAATTGATTACCACCTGCTGACAGCGCGCCGAGTACAGCCACGGAACCTCAAGGGCGACCTCGTCCGAAGGGCCATTACCGGTGATACAGATGCCTCGATATTAAACGCTGTTCGGTGACGAGCATACCAGTAGATACCCTTGGTCCGAATCTCCGCCTTTGAGTACCAGAGAGAACATATGCTACCCCTCAAAAATAAGCAACAGACGGATGCACGATCTAACTGGGTTCCAGCGGGACATCTTGTACGTGATCGCCGGGCTCGAGGAACCACACGGGCTCGCAGTAAAGGCCGAACTCGACGACTACTACGAACAAGAGATCAATCATGGACGGCTCTATCCAAACCTCGACGACCTCGTCGGCAAAGGCCTCCTGGAGAAAGGTGAACTCGACAAACGGACGAACGTGTACACGGTCACGCAACGCGGAGTGCGGGAGATCGAGGCGCGACGTGAGTGGGAAAGCCAGTATTTAGAAGACGTGAACGTCTCCACCCAGTCGTAGAATCAACATACAGGCGGGACTGCTTTACCTACTTCCGACGAATACACAGTGAGATGACTCGGCTCGTCTTCTATCACCACCCCCAGGCCGAGAATTTCTCACTCAAATATAGCTCGGCATCGGTAGCAGAAATCCGGTCTCAGCGAGAGCAATCCGATGAGTCGACAAAACTCATCGGATACCCCTTCGAAACACCGGTCTATGTGCTCTACGAAGGCGATTCAGAGATCGAATCAGCCCAAGATATTGACTTCGATCAGGAATGGCTGAGCGACCGTATTCGTGACCTCCCCCGTCCTGGGCAAGTTGTCGCTTTCCGGTTAGTAGAGTTGCTCGAAGCCGCGGTCGATGTTCGCGATGAGGATGAGTTCCGGCTCTACAAGGAGTTCGAACCACAAAAGATCCAGCAGGCACTCGATCACGTCTCCTGGGGAGCACCACTTCCGACCGTCGCTGGAGAGGTGATGTCGAATTTGATCCTCCGACATTCCCTCCCGAATGCGAATCATCGAACTGGCATCGCGATGCTGCAGTTCTGTATTGAGAGTGTGGAGCCGGATTTTGAGATGCCACGAACGCACGTCGACGACGATACCTGGCGAGAGTGGGTTGATCCTTATATTGTTGATTCTAAGCGGCTCATCACGGTCCGCCGGAACAACCTCCGTTTCAAGCAACTCGAAGAGCTGAACGTCGACCTCGTCGAACGGAAAGACGGAATCCAAATCCGATTAGCCGAGTTCGAGCTGGATATGCACTGGCGAGAAGCCCTCTCAGAGTACGCTGAGCAGCACGAATCCCACTGTACGGACTTTGCACAGTCAGTTCTCGAACGAGCAGAGCGGGACGATCTGCTCGACCGTCAAGGACCAACGAAACAAGAGTTCATAGCGTAACAGCGGGGAAACCCACCCCTTCAGGGGTGGGACGAAGCGCGTACACTCCGTGCGACAACCCACCGACGACGACGGGGTCGACCCCCAATACTTTTGAACCACCAAAACTACATATGATGTATGGAGAAGCGGCGTACTGTCCCGGTCAAGCTTGACGTGGACAGTGACGACGCCGCACTCCTCGAAGACACCGTCGACGAGTTTCTCTGGGCCGCCAACTACGTCACACGCCACGCGTTCGAGGGCGAATACGTCACGACGAGCAAAACCACGCTCCACGACGACACCTACGAAGACGTGCGCGACGAAACGGCGTTGCACAGCAATCACGTCCAAGCCGCCCGAAACAAGGCTGCTGACGCCTGCAAGAGCGTGGTCGAGAAGTGGAAAAACGGCAAGAAAGCGTCGAGGCCGTATTTCACCAGCCCCCATCTCGTCTACGACCATCGCACCGCCACCTTCCACGACGAGTCCGTGTCGCTGGCGACTGTTGACGGTCGCATCGAAGCCGACTACGTGCTCCCCGACAACGAGCGAGAGACGCCCCACGCGGAATACATCTTCTCGGACGAGTACGAAACCACGGGAGCCGAACTGCACTACTCGAACGGCAGCTGGATGCTTCACATCCACTGCAAAATGGAGGTGGAGTCCGACACGCCGGAACAGGATGCCACCGAGAACAGAACGGTTCTCGGGGTAGACCTCGGCGTGAACAATCTGGCCGTCGCCTCGACGGGCACGTTCTGGACTGGTGATGAGTTCGACCACTGGCGGCGCGAATACGAGAACCGCCGTGGCGATCTCCAGCAGTGCGGGACGCGATGGGCGCATGAGAACATCCAATCCGTTGGACGGAAAGAGAAAGGCCGATTCAAGATCACGCTCCACCGTATATCGAACGAGTTGGTAGCTGAAGCCCGCGAGTACGAGTGTTCGGTGATAGCGTTCGAAGACCTGACGGACATCCGTGACCGCACTGGGGCGTCGTGGGGACACAAGTGGGCGTTCAACCGCCTCTACGAATACGTCCAGTACAAGGCCGCCGAGTACGGCATCGACGTAGAGCAGGTTGACCCGGAGAATACCTCTCGGCGGTGTTCGACGTGTGGGTTTACGCACCCGGATAATCGTGAGAGTGAGTTGTTCGAGTGTCTGAAGTGTGGCTACGAGAACCACGCTGACTACAACGCCGCGAAGAATATTGGACTGCGGTATCTCCGTCGGACCCAAACTGGCTCCGGTGGAGGCGCACCCGTAGGCGTGCGCTTGAACAGCGGGACGCTGAACGCGAACGGGGCGTATGATTCTCCTGCCGACAGTGTCGGCCAGAGCGGGAGTCCACGCTGAACGCCCACGGCTTTAGCCGTGGGCTAGCTTACCACGTATCTGGAGAACGGACTGGTCGAACGGGACTTCAGAGAAATGTTCTGATCAGTCGCGAAGTTCGGCGACTGACTGACCAACCTCACGGACGTGTTCACTTCGCTCGAGGTCGAGTTCCTCGGCGAGGTAGTCAACCGTCTCTTCGAGGCTCATACTAGAAAGAAACCCGTCTAACGGTATAAACCTAGTGCTGGCGCAGCAATGTAGCCCATCAGAGGAAGCGTCTGTGTATACCGAACTATGCACCCTTCGGGAAAACTGTGGAATCGGTGACTGCATAGCGATACCCACCGAAATTACGCAGTGTCGCCATTTGCTGTCCACCAACCGGACTCAATTGAATGAAACCCTCCGAAGCGATCGGGAGCGTTTCAGTCAGCAGGCTGTGCCTCCGTGGATGGTGTGCTGCCTGGCAGTTCGGGGATGGACAGGTCCACGCGGCGGAGGAGCTGGGCGTTGATCGCGACGATTACTGTACTCAACGACATCAGAAGCGCACCCACAGCGGGAGACAGCAGAATCCCGATCGGTGCCAACACGCCTGCTGCGAGCGGAATCGCGAACACGTTGTAGCCGGCGGCCCAGACGATGTTCTCCTGCATCTTCCGGTAGCTCGCCTTACTGAGTTTCACGAGTCGCACTACATCCATCGGGTTGTTCTGCACGAGGATGACATCTGCCGACTGGACGGCGACGTCGGTGCCGCTCCCGATGGCGATCCCGACGTCGGCTCGCGTCAGCGCCGGCGCATCGTTCACACCGTCGCCGACCATCCCCACCAGCTTCCCCTGGTCCTGGAGTTCCTGCACTTTCTCATCCTTGTCCTCGGGGAGGACCTCAGCGAACACCGTGTCGATACCCAGTTCGTCAGCGACAGCGTTGGCGACGTCCTGGGAGTCCCCCGTCAGCATCGCCACCTCGATGCCCAAGTCGTGGAGGGCATCGACGACGCGGAAACTCTCCTCACGAATCACGTCGGCCATCGCGAAGGCGGCGATCAGCTCTCCGTCACGAACGAGATACACCACAGTCTGGGCGTTCTGACCGGCCTCGTCAGCGAAGTGCTGGAGATGGTCGGGAATTTCGCTATCGAGTTGGGCCAACAGGTTCGGGCCACCGACGTACACCTCGTTTCCGTCGACATTCGCCCGGACCCCTCGTCCTTTGATCGCCTCGAAGGCTGTCGCGTCAGGAGTAGTTACATCTCGCTCGTCGGCGGCCTCACGGATCGCTCGGGCGATCATGTGTTCGGAGTCACTCTCGACGGCTGCCGCCAGCCCGAGCGCGTCGTCCTCGTCAACGCCGTCGACGGTCGCCATATCCACGACGCCGTGTTCACCCTCAGTAAGCGTCCCTGTCTTGTCGAAGATGATGGCATCCAAGTTCCGCGCGTCCTCCATCGCAATTCGGTCGCGGACGAGCATCCCGTTGCGCGCTGCAAGTGAGGTGTTGATCGCGACGACCAGCGGGATGGCGAGCCCGAGGGCGTGTGGGCAGGCGATGACGAGCACCGTCACGACTCGCTCGATGACCGTCGCGTCGAACGAGACTGCGACCGTCCACGCAATCGCGGTCACGACTGCCGCCCCGAGCGCGACGTAGAACAGCCAGCCGGCCGCCCGGTCGGCCAACACTTGCGTCTTGGACTTGCTCTGTTGAGCTTCCTCGACGAGGCGCATGATGCCCGCGAGTGTTGTCTCCTCGCCCGTCGCACCGACGCGAACACGGAGACTCCCGTCGCCGTTGATGGTGCCGCCGATGACCTCGTCGCCAGGCTCTTTCGAGACGGGCTTGGACTCGCCGGTGATCATCGACTCGTTGACGTCGGAGTCACCCTCCTCGACGGTGCCGTCAGCAGGGACACTCGCGCCCGGCCGGACGAGCACGAGATCGCCTTCCGAGAGCTCACTGACGGGAACTTCTTCGGTCTCCCCGTCGTCGGTGATACGCTCGGCGGTGTCTGGCATCAGTTTCGCCAGTTCGTCGAGCGCGCTGGAGGCCCGCCGGACCGACCGCATCTCGATCCAGTGGCCCAGCAGCATGATGTCGATCAGCGTGACGAGCTCCCAGAAGAACGCCGACTGTGTGGGGAAAATCACGCTCGCGAGGCTGTAGACAAACGCGACGGTGATCGCCATCGAGATCAACGTCATCATCCCCGGCGACCGGTCTTTCAGCTCCGGGAGTGCCATCTGGAGGAATGGAACGCCACCGTACGCGAAGACGATGACCGCGAAGACGGGGTTGATCCACTCGCTGCCCGGGAATACAGGGACGGAGAAGCCGAGCCACTCCTGTAGCATTTCGCTGTACAGGAGAACGGGAATCGACAGGAGCGTCGAAACGAAGAAACGGCGCCGGAACATCTGCTCGTGGCCCTCGTGCATCCCGCCATGCCCCTCACCGTGGCCCTCATGGGAACCGTGGCCGTGCCCGTCGCCCTCGTGTCCGGCGTGTTCGTGCTGCTCGTGGGACGCCATCTCACCTGCCGCAGCAGGGTGAGCTTCCTCCTCTAGTAGCTCCTGTTCTACCCCTTCCTCGTCAGATTCCGCGACCGCTTCATCGTGCTCACCGTGTTCGTGCTGGTGACTGGTGGTGTCCGGCTGGTCCTCTCCTCCCGGGGAATTCTCAGTTGTATCTTTGTGGTCGTCCATGAGTCATGTTCTCTATTGAGGTGGTTCCGCCGGCTTCTTGAATCTTCGGCCCTGAGACCGTACAGCAGGACCAGCGTAGACGAGCTCCGAAGACAACAGTTAGTCGTCGTCTCGAAGCGACTTGTGCTATCCGCAGCGCACGATACTCAGGCGTGAGCGGTGTATCCCGCGTCTTCGACGGCCGCCACGAGGGCCGTGACCTCTGCCTCACCGTCGACACTTGCCTGTTCACTCTCCCTGTCGACGGTCACGGAAGTCACGCCAGTGACCTCTTCAAGGGCCTCTTCAACCGTCTGCTCGCAGTGACCGCACGACATTCCTTCCACGGTGATGGTCGTCGTCATACAGAGGTACATACGGCTCCCTCCCTTTAGCGGATTTCCCCTTCGATTATGCTGGTCTCTTGGGGGTCAAACTTTAGATTCCAAGTGATACGTGCAGCCGAAACGAACCAAATTTCAGATTCAGCAACTGACGATGCGGGAAGACTCAGGTACCGTTGTGGCGCTCCAGATACGTCTTCGCCGCTAAAAAGACGTATAGTGCGCCGATAGCCCGAATACCCGAGCGGAATCGCTCGTTCCATTCGACCGACTCCGGACGCTCGTACAGGAACGCGGTGGCAAATCTTCGATACAGATCGGGAAACAGGAAGACGATAGCGCCGAACACACCGGTAAGATTCATCAGCCACGCGTATGCTCGCCCATTGAGGAGGGAAATCGCAGCTATCAGAACGCCCTCAGACCGGATAGCTGGGCGGACCCACCCTCTCACTGTTCCCCCGCTTCGATTCGCAATCGCAAGTTTCTCGAAGAGACTGACGATTTTGTCCGGGAACAGCGCTGAGAGAGCGCCAAGGACACCCACGAGTGTTCGAATCATACGATACTGTACGACCGGTACGGACATAATTCCCGCTGCGACCCTACACTGGTGAGAATAAGGGGAATCCGAACAATAGCGACTTCGAATGAGGAACAACGCCCAGAGGCCGCTTCTCGAATGAACGTCCCGAATCCTCAGGGGTTCGGGGCATACAGGGCGTAGAGAATCGATAGCATCCCGGCGGCGGTGATGAGTGCTGCGACGAATCCTGCTTCGAAAATCGACACTTGGAGGAGTTCGAAGAGCACGCCCTCGAGGAGGCCGCCGAGCCCGACCAGCGCGAAGCCAGCCGCGACGTACAGGAGTAACTGCGTGTGATGCCGTTGGTATCCGCGATAGGCCTGGTAGGCGATCACCAGCGCCAGGGCGGTCGTGAACAGCTTGCCGATGACGAATAACGTGTGTTCCATGAGTCAGTCTCCCCGCATTTCCTCGAAGATGGACGTAATCCGGTCGGCGGGGTCCGGCCGAACATCGATCTGCACGTCGAAGCCCTCTGCTTGGAGGAGTACTTCGACACGCTCGAGTCGCGCCTCGTACTCGCTGTAGTGCCGTCCGCCGGGGTCGACGTGCGTGTACTCCTCGAGGAGGCCCTGCTCGACGAGGCGGGTGACACGCCGCGAGACGGTCGGGCGTGACATATCGCATTCCTCGCTGAGCTCCTTCGCGGAGAGTCGGTCGGTCTTCGTCGCCACGAGGATGTTGCGGGCGTACTCGTCGTCGAGTGTGGCGAAGATGTCCGACGGGTCGGCCTCCTCAGTCACACGTCCGTACTCGCTACAGGAGGGTAATATAGCCCGCCGGTTTTCTGACTCAGAACGCCGGCTCGCTATTATATCGTCTCTACCCGCCTACTGATAGTTGAAGGTGCAATAATTATGTCCACACTCGACTCCGGCATGAACCAGCTTGAGAGCAGAGTCGGCGGCCTGACCGTCGGCGGGAAAGTCCACAGCCTCAGCGCGTGGTTCGTGCTGGCGCTCCGTCTCATGATGGGCTACGCGTTCGCGTACTCCGGCTTCACGAAGATCACCGGCGAGTTCGCGGCCGGCGGCTACCTCTCGAACGTTGCGGCGACGAACGGCAACCCGCTGGCGGGCCTGTTCGCGTGGATGGGTTCGACGCCGTGGTTTGTCGAGTTCGCGAACGTCGCCGTGCCGTACGGCGAGCTGTTCATCGGCCTCGGCCTCCTCGTCGGCGCGTTCGTCCGCCTCGCGGCGTTCTTCGGCGCGCTGATGATGCTCATGTTCTACTTCGGCAACTGGGACATGGGTCACGGGTTCATCAACGGGGACTTCGCGTACATGCTCGTGTTCCTCGCGGTCGCCGCGTTCGCCGCGGGCCGCATCCTGGGCCTCGACCAGTACATCGAGAACTACGACGTCGGCGGCGAGACGCTCGTCGAGCGCTACCCCGCCCTCGAATACATCCTCGGCTAACCACGCCGAGACCTTTGGGAGTACAACAATGCAAAATCCAATTCAAGCACGCGGGATTCGTTCTCTGGGACTCATCGTCGTTGGGGCACTGACTCTGGCCGTCGTCGCCGGAATGGCGCTAACACACGCGACCGTCCCAGAATCAATGATGTGGAGCTGGCACGACGGCATGTGGAACAGCGGCCACATGGCCGGCTGGGGTGGCTGGGGCTGGGGGATGATACTGTTCGGGCTCCTGTGGATGGCACTTCTGATCGCCCTCCCAGTCTACGCCGTTTACTGGCTGACAACGCGGTCCCCTACGGACGGCCATACTGATGACAGCGCACTCGCTGTTCTCCAAGAACGGTACGCTCGTGGCGAAATCGACGACGAGGAGTTTGATCACCGTCGCGCCCGCCTGGTGTCCGACGACGATCGTTTCTGACCGCGTTGGTGTTACTGTCTGAGGAGGCGTCTGAGGACGTAGTGGAGGATTCCGCCGTGTTCGATATAGGTTACGGCGGCCGGCGTGCCGACCTGTGCTGTGACCGGGAACTCGACAGTCGACCCGTCCGCACGCTCGGCGATAACGGTCAGTTCGTCCATCACGTCGAGCCCGTCATCGAGGCCGTGGATCGTGAAGACCTCCGACCCATCCAGACCGAGAGATTCCCACGAGTCGCCATCATCGAACTGCAGGGGAAGCACACCCATGCCGACGAGGTTGTCGCGGTAGATGCGCTCGTAACTCTCGGCGATGGTTGCGCGGACACCGAGCAGGTCCGTTCCTTTCGCCGCCCAGTCCCGGCTAGACCCAGTTCCGAACTCCTCGCCAGCCATCACGACGAGCGGTATCCCCTCGTCCCGATAGCGGCGACTGGCTTCGAACACCGTGGTTTGTTCGTCGGTCGGGTGGTGGATCGTGTAGCCACCCTCGACGTCGTCGAGCATCTCGTTCTCGATTCGGACGTTGGCGAACGTCCCCCGCATCATCACCTCGTGATTGCCCCGACGTGCGCCGTAGGTGTTGAACTCGTGTGGCTCGACACCGTGATCGAGCAGCCACTGACCTGCGGGGAGGTCGGGACCGAACGGGCCGGCTGGACTGATGTGGTCGGTCGTAACGGTATCGCCGAGCGTCAGTAGACAGCGTGCGTCCTCGATATCGGCGACGCCGGGTTTCTCTACCGGGAAGTCCTTGAAGAACGGCGGTTCACGGATGTATGTCGAGTCCTCATCCCACTCGTAGACGTCACCCGTGGGCGCGTCGAGAGCAGCCCATCGCTCATCGCCCTCGAACACGGAGGCGTACTTCTCCTCGAACATCTCCGGAGAGACGTTCTCGTGGATTGCGGCCTGCACGTCCGCTGCGTCCGGCCAGATGTCCGCCAGATAGACTGGGTTACCCTCATCGTCAGTGCCCAGCGGCTCGTGTTCGAGATCGATGTCCATCCGCCCTGCGAGCCCGTAGGCGACGACGAGCGGCGGGCTCGCGAGGTAGTTCGCGCGGATCTTCGGGTGGATACGCGCCTCGAAGTTCCGGTTCCCGGAGAGAACGCTCGTCGTCCAGAGGTCGTGGTCGTCGATTGCCTGCTCGATGGGATCGGGAAGCGGCCCAGCGTTACCGATACAGGTGGTACAGCCGTAGCCGACGACGGCGTACCCGAGCTCTTCGAGATACGGAAGCAGCCCCGATTCTTCGAGATACTGCGTGACGACACGGCTACCCGGTGCGAGACTCGTCTTGACGTACGGCGGGACGTCTAGGCCTTTCTCGACGGCGTTCTGGGCGAGCAGTCCAGCAGCGATCATCACCGACGGGTTCGACGTGTTCGTACAGCTCGTGATGGCGCTGACGAGGACGTCTCCGTGTCCGATTTCGACCGTCTCACCGTCGAGGTCGACCTCGACACGTTTGGTTAACGGGTGCAGTTCCGATTCGGGTTCGACCTGAACGCCACCGTCGGTCTCCGCATCAGCTGCACCACCCTCACCGAGCCACCGCTGCAAGGCGTCCTCGTCGACATCATCGAGGTCGTCCTCGAACTCCCCGTGGAGAAGTCCCCGGAAGCTCTGTTTCACGTCCCCCATCGGAATCCGGTCCTGTGGCCGCTTGTGTCCGGCCAGACTCGGTTCGACTGTCGAGAGGTCGAACTCGACGACCTCAGTATATTCTGGTTCCTGTTCCCCGAACAGCCCTTGGGCTTCGAGGTACTCGCGAACGAGGTCGACGTGGTCGGGATCACGCCCGGTGAGTTCGAGATACTCGAGCGTCTGCTCGTCGACCGGGAACATACTGATCGTCGAGCCCTGTTCGGGCGCCATATTGGCGATCGTGGCCCGGTCGGGGACTGTGAGATTCTCCACACCGGGACCGAAGAACTCCACGAACCGGTCGACGACGCCGACCTCGCGGAGTCGTTCGGTGATGTGGAGCACGAGATCCGTAGCCGTCGCGCCCTCGGGTAATTCGCCTTCGAGACGGACGCCGACGACCTCGGGGAGTTTCATCGTGACCGGTTGACCGAGCATCGCCGCTTCCGCTTCGATGCCGCCGACGCCCCAACCGACCACACCGATGCCACCGATCATCGGGGTGTGGCTGTCCGTGCCGACGAGCGTGTCCGGCAGGAGCCAGTTCTCGCCGTCTTGCTCGCGGGCGTGGACGACCCGACCCAGATGTTCGAGATTCACCTGGTGGACGATACCGGTCCCCGGCGGGACGACGTTGAAGTTCTCGAAGGCGTTCTGCGCCCACTTGATCGCGCGATACCGTTCGGCGTTTCGCTCGTACTCCAGTTCGACGTTCTTCTCGTAGGCGTCCTCGGAGTCGAAGTAGTCGACCTGGACGCTGTGGTCGATCACGAGATCAATAGGAATCTCCGGTTCGACCAGGGTGGGATCTCGGTCTTTGCGGTCGACCTCGGATCGAAGGGCCGCCAGGTCGACGACTGCGGGTACACCGGTGAGATCTTGCAGGACGACTCGTGATGGAGAGAACGGAACCTCTGCGTCCGGTACGTCTGGCTTCCAGCCAGCAGCATTCTTGACATCCGCTGCAGTAACAGTTTCGCCGTCGGCGTTCCGGAGCACCGACTCAAGCAGAATACGGATGCTCACAGGGAGCGTGTCGAGGTCACAGAGCCCCTGCTCTTCGAGTGCTCGAAGATCGGCCATCTTGTACGTCGTCCCGTCGACGTCGAGCTCGCGGACGGCATCGAACGGAAGTGTATCAGTCATAGTATCTACACCTGGGATTGGCAGTCGTATCAATCCCTCTCCGAATCCGATTCGACGAGAATCGGGATTTGTTACGCAGAGGCATCGTATCCAGCGTCTTCGACCACAGTCACAAGCTCATCCCGTTCAGCGGACCCCTCGACCGTCGCGGATTCTGAGTCACGATCCGCAGTAGCGGACGTAACCCCCTCAACTTCTTCGAGTGCCTCTTCGACGGTCTGCTCGCAATGTTCACAGGTCATTCCTTCGACGGTGATTGTCTGAGTCATATCCATTCGTAGATAGGGGCGAGTATTCTATGTGGTTTTCTGCTTAGAATCCAATGTTGTCGCAGCCCTAGATCACCGATTTCGAAGGTGTGTTGTGGGCAACAATAATGTATCCTGCGAGACGAAGCGGTCGTATGCGCGATTTGGATGAAACCGACTTAGAAATCCTCTCGTTACTCGCTGATGACGCCCGCCGCCCGTTCAGCGATATTGGCGAGGAGGTCGACTTGTCGGGGCCAGCCGTTTCTGACCGGGTAAAGCGATTACAGGAAGCTGGCATCATTAACAACTTCACGATTGACGTCAACCGGGCTCATCTCCGAGCTGGTGTACCGGTATTTATTCAGGCCGAAATCGGCTCAGCGTCGTTGGAGGCCGCCCGCGAGCGGGCTCGAGAGTCAGATGGCGTTGAACACGTCTTCACGACCTCCGAAGGAGATCTTTGGTTCTATGCCCGTGTTGAAGCCCAGAACGTACGTCAGTGGGTAGATGGACTCTTTAACGAGATCGATGTAGCAGATTACACCGTCACACTAATTGACGAGCTTGAATGGACGCCGTCCGTTGATGGCGTCGAATTTGCACTCACCTGTGCTGAATGTAACAATACCGTTGATAATCAAGGTGAAACGACGAGAATCGACGGAGAGATCTATCACTTCTGTTGTCCGTCCTGTCTCACACGGTTCGACGATCGGTATCAGCGACTCGAAGAGGGAGCGTAACGCTGTCTTTGGAATCCAAATTTTCCTGCAGTCGAAACCCCGCCTCTCGAAGCAGTAAATCGCCTAAACCTAGACCCCGTATAGTAGAACAAGCATGACAAGCCAAACAATCCATCTTGATATCACGGGAATGTCCTGCGCCAGCTGTTCGGCGACGATCCAGGACACTCTCGAATCGCTCGACGGGGTATCGGAGGCGGATGCGAACTTCGCCACCGACGAGGGTTCCGTCACCTACGACCCTGAAGAGGTATCGCTCAAAGAAATCTACGACGCGATCGACGAGGCCGGGTACGGCGCAGTCTCTGAGACGGTAACGATTGCCATCTCCGATATGACCTGTGCCAACTGCGCCGAGACCAACCAAACCGCTCTTGAAAATATTCCGGGCGTCGTTAATGCGGAGGTCAATTACGCAACCGACGAAGCACAGGTCACCTACAATCCTGCGGAAGTATCTATTGGTGCGCTGTACGATGCTATCGAGGAGGCTGGCTACTCGCCCGTCCGCGAAGATGGTGCCGACGAAGAGTCGGGCCAGGACGCACGAGATGCCGCCCGTCAAGCCGAAACTCGGAAACAACTCAGGTTGACCCTCTTTGGGGCAGTGTTATCGGCACCGTTGCTCTTCTTCCTCATCGACAATTATCTGCTCGGTGGCGCGATCGTCCCTGAAGCCGTCTTCGGTGTGGAACTTGGCTGGGTTGAGTTCCTCCTCGCCACGCCGGTACAGGCGATCCTCGGCTGGCCGTTCTATAAGAACTCGTACAAGGCGATCGTGAAGAACGGCCGCGCCAATATGGACGTGCTGATTGCGATCGGTTCAACAACGGCCTATCTATACTCTGTGGCAGTCCTTGCTGAACTCATTGCAGGTGGACTTTATTTCGACACGGCAGCCCTCATCCTCGTGTTCATCACGTTGGGTAACTATCTCGAAGCTCGGTCGAAGGGCCAAGCGGGTGAGGCCCTCCGAAAGCTCCTCGAAATGGAAGCCGAAACGGCGACCATTGTCCGCGAGGACGGCAGTGAAGAAGAAGTTCCGCTTGAAGAGGTCACAACTGGTGACCGGATGAAAATCCGTCCAGGTGAGAAGATTCCCACAGACGGTGTCGTTGTCGACGGTCAGTCTGCCGTCGACGAGTCAATGGTCACTGGCGAATCTGTGCCTGTCGAGAAAGAGGAGGGCGATGAGGTCGTCGGCTCGACGATTAACGAGAACGGCGTCCTTGTCGTGGAGGCGACGAAGGTTGGAGAAGACACGGCCCTCCAACAGATCGTCCAGACAGTCAAGGAGGCCCAGTCGCGCCAGCCCGACATCCAGAATCTCGCCGACCGCATCTCCGCGTACTTCGTGCCTGCGGTCATCGCGAACGCCCTTCTCTGGGGTGTCGTCTGGTTCCTGTTCCCCGAGGCGCTCGCTGGCTTCGTCGACTGGCTCCCGCTGTGGGGTCAGGTTGCTGGCGGCCCGGCCCCGGTCGGTGGGACCGTTTCAGTCTTCGAGTTCGCGATAATTGTCTTCGCGTCCTCGATCCTCATCGCCTGTCCCTGTGCGCTGGGGCTGGCGACGCCCGCAGCGACGATGGTCGGGACGACGATTGGTGCCCAGAACGGCGTCCTGTTCAAGGGCGGTGACATCCTCGAACGCGCAAAAGACGTCGACACGGTCGTCTTCGACAAGACGGGCACCCTCACGGAGGGTGAAATGGAACTCACCGACGTGGTCGTCTTTGATAGCGATGGAAATGTGGTGACTGACGGTGGCGAGCCGACCCCAGATGGTGGACAGCTCAGCACCCGTGAGCGCCTCTCAGAGGATGATGTGCTTCGACTGGCGGCGATAGCTGAAAGCGGCAGCGAACACCCGCTCGCCCGTGCAATCGTCGAAGGGGCCGAAGAACGCGGCCTGGACGTGACTGAGCCTGACGACTTCGAGAACGTTCCGGGCCACGGGATCAAAGCAGTCATTGGTGACAGCGAGGTGCTGGTCGGCAACCGCAAGCTGCTGCGGGACAACGGGATCGACCCCTCTCCCGCTGAGGAGACGATGGAACGCCTCGAGAACGAGGGGAAGACGGCGATGCTGGTCGCCTACGAGGGGGAGCTCGTGGGTGTGGTCGCCGACGCCGACACAGTGAAGGAAAGCTCCAAGCAGGCTGTCACAGCACTCCAGGAGCGGGGAGTTGACGTGATGATGATTACGGGCGACAACGAGCGAACTGCCCGTGCGGTCGCTAAACAGGTGGGTATCGACCCGAAGAACGTCCGCGCAGGAGTCCTTCCTGAGGACAAGTCCAACGCGGTCGACAGTATTCAAGACGAGGGCCGGCAGGCGATGATGGTCGGTGACGGCGTCAACGACGCTCCGGCACTCGCGGTCGCACACGTCGGGACAGCAATCGGCTCCGGCACCGACGTCGCCATCGAAGCTGCAGACGTCACGCTGATGCGAGACGACCCGCTCGACGTGGTAAAGGCGATCCGAATCTCAGACGCGACACTCCAGAAGATCAAACAGAACCTCGTGTGGGCGCTCGGTTACAACACGGCGATGATTCCGTTAGCGTCGCTCGGCCTCCTCCAGCCCGTGCTCGCTGCAGCAGCAATGGCGTTCTCGTCGGTGTCGGTGCTGACGAACAGTCTCCTGTTCCGGCGGTACACCCCCGATCACGACTACAAGCTCTTCGGATTTCTTCGCTAACCGTCACCTCTAGATCAATGTCGAATATTTCCCGGCACACGGTTCGAAGGTACCTCGTCGAGACAGCCAGTAGCGAACCGACATACCTCCGGGCTCGCGAGATTGCCAGCGACCTCGACGGATCTCCCAAGGCAGTCGCGCAGTATCTCAGCCAGCTCCAGGACGAACTCACAATCGTTTCACTCGAACAGTGGGGGCGCTCGAAAAGCACGACGTGGCGATTGGAGGTGAACGGGTCGTGAGTACTGTCACCCGCCGCGTCGAGACTGTCCTTCCGGAGACCGGCTCACGCGAGTGGTGGGCGCTGTACCTGCTGGCCCCGCTCGTCCTCCTCGGTGGGGGCATCCTCGTGTTTCCGACGTTGGTCTACGACCGGTTCATCTGGCAGTATCTCTGGGGACCAGTCGTCGCCGATGCGGCCGGTCAGCCAGTCACGCACGAGGGGGTTCGTGCTGTCCAGGGCTACAACGCGGTGAACACGGTAATCTACCTCGCGGCAGTCGTATACAGCCTCCCCGGACTACGTGCGTATCTCGACCAACTCGACGTCACGTTCGACGCACGACTGGCCTACGGGTTCGCTCCGATCATCATCGCAGGTGGGGCGATGCGCGCCCTCGAGGATCTCGGGCTGCTCGGGGACTACGCGGTGTGGTTCATCACGCCATCGATTTACATCGTCGTCACCGCTGTCACCATCCTCGCGCTCGGTGTCGGTGCACTCTTGCGTGACCAAAATATCGGATCTATCCCGCTAACAGTCGGGCTCGTCGGGTCGGTGTGGGCTGTCGGGGCCGTCTGGTGGGCTGTTTGGCACGGCCTCTCGACATCGACCCCACTCCGCCTATGGGTTCCTGTCGCGACGACGGGGATAGCGCTCGGCGTAACCGCACTCTACTACTGGGGCGCGAGTTTCGTCAATATCACACACCTTCGACACCCGCTAATTCTGCTGGCCGTTTTCGGCCAGTTGTGGGACGCTGCGCAGAATCTCATCGGTGTGACGTTCCTCGGCTACTCCCCAAAGCTGGTCGTGACGAATCTCGTGTACCAGGCGACTGGATTCTCCGGATCGACGTTCGTGCTGAAACTCGTCGTGACTGTCGGCATCGTGTGGTATCTCGCCGATGCGAAAGAGGAGATGAATCACACGTGGTGGTGGCTTATGACGTTCTTCATCGGAGCGATCGGACTCCCGATGGGCGTTCGTGGGTCACTTCGGATGCTGTTGGGAGCTTAACGATGGCCTCAAAGATTGGCAAAAACCGATGACACGAACGTCCAAAATTGCGGTAATAGGTGGAGGGATGGCCGGGCTTGCAGCAGCTGCTGGATTCGACGACGCTGGATTCGTCGTCGAACTATATGAGCGGCAGTCCTACGATAGCAAACGCGTTAATTGCGGAGAAGCGATGACAGCGGTATCGAAGATCCCACTCGAGCCGACTGTAGAGAACGGCTTTCTCAATCCGCTGCCAGCGATGGAAGTGGAGGTGTATGACGGAATCGACGCCGATCGCCACCGCACTGGAGCCGGCACCTTTCCTGCTGCGGATACATATATAACGGACCGAAATGTCGTTGAGCAGTCCTGGGCAGAACAACTCTCAGAGAAGGGTGTTGACATCCACGAAAACCAGTCTATCACACGGACAGATTTCCACGAGTTCACCGATGAGTATGATCTCGTCGTTGATGCAACCGGTCAGCCATCACTCTCTAGTAAAGCGCTCGGAACAACCAACGAGTATTCAGGATATATGGTAGCGCTTAACAGTGATGTCGAAGGGGACTTCACCGAGTTGTACCCGAACAGCCGGATAATTCTGGAGAACTATACAGGGTACTCGTGGGCATTCCCGAAGACATCGCAACGAGCCAACGTTGGTATCGGCTGGACGGTCAGTGACCGGCCTAGTGATTATATGAAGGCATTGAGGGAAGCCTGTAAGCGGAATGGGTGGCCAGTCCCGTCGCAGGAACGGACGAACGTCGCAATCATTCCCGAGGGACCCAGTCTCGATCCCGACAGAACCTATCTACCGGAGCATTCCGTCGTACGGGTTGGTGATGCTGCAGGTATCGCAAACCGACTCACTGGAAAAGGGATTTCACAGGCCGTTGAATCGGGATTCTTGGCCGCAGAGTTGGCTAACAGCGGCCAATTACACAATTTTCCTGACAGTTTATATCAGAGGATGAAAACGGAGTACATTTTCGCCACAGTTGTGAGATACTTTCTTGAAACTCGTAATCCCAAGGTTCTGGGAGCAGCAATTCGTGCCGCTGCCGGGATCGATATTGAAGACGTTGACCGGTCTCCGAGTACAGTTCTACTGCGTCTCCTCCGCCACCCTGTTTTGTTTGCCCGTATTTTCTCGAGACGACGAGTTTTAAACCGTGTCTATGGAGGAATGACTAACCAATGGGAGTTGATTAATTGACATCCGCTCGAGTTAAATTCTCAGAATCTGTTAGCTACTGGGAGGATCGGTAAGTACAGAGGATTAAATCAGCAAATGGAGTCCCTCAAGCGAATTTTCCGAGATCCAGAATTCGGTGGGCTCGGCTTCATCAGTGTTCCCGCTTACACGCCCCAGCACACAATCAGTCCGTAGAGGGTGACCGAATTCCTTCTTGAGAATCATCCAACTCACCTCGGATATCCGCGTTCCTGAAATGAGCCCCGACTCTTAGAAATCACGAACACCATCAATCTTTTTTACTACATCTGACAAAATCAGCCGTGAGGTGAAGTATGCCATGTCAACTCAATCCATCCGTACGAATTTTCTCGGAACCGAGACGTCGTTCTCGGTCTCGGGAGCCTGGTTGTCGTATTGGATCCTGCTGCTCCGGCTGACCGCCGGGTGGTGGATGCTCCACGCTGGCCTTGACAAAATCTGGGCGTGGCCCTTCGACGCCAGCTGGTTCGTCGGCGGAGCCGCTCAGGGCACGATTCTCGCCCCCTTCGTCACGCCGTTCAGCGACGGCATCCTGTTGGCGTTCGTCAACGTGGCGGTACCGCTTGGGCAAACCGCCATCGGTCTCGGGCTGATACTCGGTGTCCTCACGAGGACCGCCGCCTTCTTTGGTGCCTTCATGATGCTGTTCTTCTACTTCATCAACGGCTACGGTGGCGGCTGGGCCAACGGTATGGTCACGGGTGAACTCCTTGGGATCATGGTCTTCGGAACCATTGTGGCACTTGGAGCGGGCGGCGTCCTGGCAGTCGATAACCGCCTGCGTGAGATGGAACTGTTCGAGAACACGCGATTACGGAAACTCCTCGGGTGACTACCAATGAGTGACTTATCAACGGCAGACCAAATCGCCATGTACGTCGGCGGTGGCCTGGTTGTCTTGGGCGTCGTCGTGATCGGCCTGCTCGACATGCTACTGGGAGCCGGGCACCCAGTCGATAGCGAGGGAGCAATCGAACACGCTGCAGTGGTCCCCATCGACATTAGGGCGGGCATCATCCTGCTCGGCTTGGTGATTTGGGGACTCGTCGCCGTTTACAAGTTTGCCGCAGGGTCGGCACCGTCGGGATCGACTACGGGCCAAACCCCATCCGGCATGGACGACTAGTTCAACAACTCAGTCCGTGGAGCCATTTGCCAGTTAACTTTTCGCGTTGCTCGCACTAACGTCCATCTGATGCACCTAAACGTGAAGACAAACACGATTTTCAGGAGTAGCCCTGTCGTTTCTTGGTTTTCCTTCTGGTCAGTACGCGCGCTTTATTCAGCAGAACGAACTTAACACTCTTTGGTTTGGTAGAAGAAACGGGGATTAATACGCAATTAGAATTTCCGAATTTAAGACTGAAATTAGTATATTACAAATAATATTTCAATATAGCCTTGACTTCCGATTCTGGTTTGTCTTTCGAAGAAAGGTGTACGGGTGTTTTTTCAATTCAGCTGTCCTTCGGTTAATCGTTAGAACGGGGTAATCTGCTTCCTCGATCACTTGAGCTGCGACGCTTCCCTGTAATAGCCGACGAATGCCAGTCAATCCTCGTGTCCCCATTGTAACAAGGTCGATGTCAGTCACCTCAGTGTATTTGAGAATCTCCTGCTGAGGTTGACCAAAGCTCAACGTAGTTCGGACAGGAACGTCCAAGGTCGCTGCCTTCTCCGTAATGTCCTCCAAGAGCCGAGTTCCCCGCTGTTCCCAAGAGTCAGTGACCTCTTCCCACGTGAATCCAGGCCGACTCGAATAGGACTGTTCGGAAATGATAAAAAGTCCATGTAGGGTTGCATCATACCGTTTAGCAATTTGTAGCCCATGTTTGAAGGCCACAGATGCCTCGTCGTATCCATCCGTAGGCACGAGAATATCTGTGAACTGACTAGTAGATAACTCTCCTACCGGATCAGAGGGATCCATATCAGGTATCGTCAAGACAGGAAGGGTCTTCACTGCTCGTGATTGTCGTGTGGTGGATCGTGACCCATAGGTTTAGAATTGGTTCAGACTCCAGTATTTATATAGGACACAGATAGGAATCCGTTGGTATACTCGAACGATAGTTCGGGATTGTGAGGTACTAACCGTTGATTGTGGAGTCAGAAAAGCCAAACCGTGCAGCACGGCTCAAATCGCTATGTATCCCGACTTTGGATTGCTAAGAACAAATTGCTTGATTCAGGCCCTCGTACCATTGATGTGGGGTGAAACCGAATGGCAACTGATCCAGTCTGTGGAATGGACGTCGATGAAAGTGATCCGGCGGCCACAACTGAGTACGACGGTCAGACGTACTACTTCTGTGCCGAGGGCTGCAAGGAGACGTTCACCTCGACACCGGAGGATTACGTCTAACCGTCACACCCCACACCTGCGTCGTAGCTCCCCCACACCCACCCCCATTCACCCGATCCCCTCACCCCCATTCCGCCTTTCGATGACCCAACCAGAACTTGACGACACGGATCGCGAAATCCTCCGTCTTTTAGCGGAGAACGCGAGACGACCCTACAGCACTATTGCTGAGGCTGTAAATCTTTCACCCCCGTCCGTTTCAGCACGCGTCCGTCAGTTGGAGCAAGATGATGTCATTCGTCGATTCACCGTTGATCTCGACCTCACACAGTACGAAAACCGGATACACGTCATGGTACGCCTCCAGCCTGAGCTCGGAAAGACAGATTCACTTCGAGAATCGATCCTCAAGGCCCCATACGTAGAACACGTATTCACAACTGCTGAGGGCGAGATCGTGGTTGTTGCGACACCGCCGCGGACTACGGTCGGAAACTGGGTGCAGCACAGTCTACCACTGAGTGACGTGCGACGATACGACGTGCAACTGCTGTCAAGCGCCACCCGTTCAGCCTATGCCAACGGTACTGAATCCGTACTTACGTGCGCACACTGTGGAACCACTATCAGCGAAGACGGAATAGCTACCCGCGTTGGTGGATCACTCCAGCAGTTCTGTTGCAAAGACTGCGAGACCGCGTTCAAAGGAGAGCACGAGAATCCTCAAGAAAAGTAGAACTACAGATCA
The DNA here is from genome assembly GCF_020614395.1 of Salarchaeum japonicum. Lineage (NCBI taxonomy): Archaea > Methanobacteriati > Methanobacteriota > Halobacteria > Halobacteriales > Halobacteriaceae > Salarchaeum > Salarchaeum japonicum. The sequence continues at coordinate 119,247 of NZ_CP085325.1, forward strand.
ATGCCTGTTGACCCCGTCTGTGGGATGGAAGTCTCACAAGAAACTGCCGACCCGACTATCGAACACGACGACAAAGTGTATCACTTCTGCTCGGAAGACTGTCGAGCAGTGTTCGAGGAAGTACCTGAGAAGTATACCGAAACGCCACATCCGCATCTCGTTGAATCGGGAGGAATGACGCTCCCCCGAGTGCCATACGGTCGAGCCACTGGAGAGTTCGATCTCTCGATAACCGACCCATCTTCACTTAGCACGGGAGATAGTGTTCGCTTCTCGAAGACGATCACAGACGAGGATGTTAGGAAATTTGCAGAGGCGACCGGAGATACAAACGCGGTCCATCTCAACGAGGCATTCGCTGAAAAGACCCGGTTTGGCCACCGCATCGCTCATGGAACGCTCGTCTCGGGAATGATAAGTGCTGCACTCGCGTGCTTTCCCGGAGTCACGATCTATATTTCCCAGAATTTGGAATTCCGCCGACCAGTCAGCATTGATGACACCCTGACGGCCCGATGTGAGATCACCGACGTTCTCGATAACGACCGATACGAACTCACAACACAGATCGAAGATGATAGTGGAAGCCTCGTTCTCGATGGGGCAGCCACCGTTCTGATCGATCCCCTACCGGACTGAATCCGGCAGGGCTGTCGTGTTGACCACGACGAGATTCCCGAGACCGTCGTATGACATCTGTTGTAGACCAACTCGGAGGCCCATCTAATCAGAAGGGGTATTCGATTCGATAAGTCCGAAAACTCGGCCATCACAGAATAGTGCGGAGGAAATACTACTATTCAGGGTCGCGTTGACAGTGTCGTTTTGGATTTGAAAGAGTAATCGGAGTGAATTAGGAGCGTGTACATGTAGCTGACAATGGGATCATCCACAACTACTACGCCAGAAGGGAACAGTAGTGAGGTACTCGTTCGTGCTGAGGGAGTCGAAAAAACGTACGGGTCAAGACTCCCATTCACACGATCTGTGACCGTCTTGACCGGTGCCGATCTCGAAATTCGGACGGGGGAAATCGTCGGGATCGTCGGCGCGAACGGGTCGGGCAAATCCACGCTCATGAACATCCTCGTCGGTGTCCTCGAACAGGATTCCGGAACAGTCGAACGGACGGGAACCGTTGGCTGGTGTCCACAGGAACCACTGCTTTACGACCGCTTGACGGTCGGAGAGACGTTCCGACTGTTCGGTTCCGGATACGGAATGACCGCCGAAGAAATCGACGAGGCCAAACACCGCTTGGCGTCGAAACTCGATTTCGAGCAGTACCTTGACTACCGAATCGACCAACTCAGTGGTGGAAACCGGCAGAAAATCAATCTCAGTATCGCCCTGATGCACGATCCGGACGTCCTCATGCTGGACGAGCCCTACACTGGATTCGACTGGGAAACGTATCTCACGTTCTGGGATCTCGCTGAGGAACTCGCTGCCGACGGAACAGCTGTCACGATGATTTCACACCTGATCGAAGAGCAAAGTCGTCTCGACCGCATCTATGAGGTTCGTGACGGACAGGTCTACGACGTGACTGACCAGGAAGGCGAGACTGATGCAACGGCCAGTGAACGGGGGGAAGAGACCGATGAATAGGGTTTGGACGGGGATTCGGGCGAACGTCTCCACCTTCCTCAGAACCCCCCTGAATGTTGTCCTAGCACTTCTCCTTCCGATTGTCGTTATCGAAGGCTGGGGACAAGCAATGGCTGGGTTACCAAGTATGCCGACGGTCGAGGCGATTCCGATCGAGCTAGGTCGCCTTCTCGGAGCGATATTCGGGGTCGCCATCATTGCCGGCCTGATGGGACTCGCGCAGATGATTAGTGCGCGTGCAGCCGATCGGCGACTCGTTCAGACAGGCTATCCACCCCGAACACTGCTTGCGACTCGATTAGCGGCGCTCGGAGGAGTGACCGTTGTCGTGGCTGCCGTGAACTACGGCGTTCTCTGGCTGACGATTTCACCGGAAGCCCCTGTCCTGACGTTCGTATTCCTCGTCCTCGCCGGCCTCGTCTATGCGTTTCTTGGCGCACTCGTCGGGGCGCTCCTTCCGCGACTGTTCGAAGGCTCGCTCGTCGTGGTGTTCCTCGCGATGATGGACGCGTTCCTCAGTGGCGACAGCCCGCTGGCTGCTGACATTCCTGAGTTCGTGGAATACTTCCCGCTCTATCATCCGAAGGAACTCCTTCAGGAGGCGATGTTCCAAGGTACATATACGACGGGCGACCTCGGCTTCGTTGCCGGATACCTGCTCGTCTTGCTCGTGCTCGTCACCGTAGTGTTCGGAGTGACGATGCGCACCAGTGGTGGGTGGTCCGCATGAACCGTACGACAACGGCGTTCTCGATCGGCATCAAAGAACAGGCGCGTAACTACGTCCTCGTCGCTCTACTGGTCGTCCTACCGGTCTCGTTCATCACGTTGGCGTTCGCAGTCACCCAGGACGTCGAGATGCCGGTTCGGACGCTCGTCGACGGTGAGACGGCGACGGTCATGCGGGGGATGCCTGAGGTCCACGGCGTGATCATGACGCCGATTACGAGTGCTCTCATCGCCGGACTCGCCGGGTTGTTCCTGATGCGAGAAGCCAAAGACACGGACGGTCGTCTGGCAGTCGCTGGCTATCGTGCATGGCAGGTAATCGCTGCCCGGTTTGGGGTTCTCGCAGCAATTACTCTCATCGTCACCGGTGTCTCAGTTGGTGTGATGCTCGTCGATTTCCAGCCCGAGTATCTCTGGTGGTTCGTCGCAGCGATGCTCGTCGTCTCGGTCACGTATGGTCTCATCGGGATGCTCGTCGGGGCCGTCTTCAACCGCCTAGCCGGGATGTGGCTGATGCTGATTCTCCCGATGCTCGATATCGGACTGTTTCAGGATCCGCTGTTTATTCAATCTGAACCTGATTGGTGGATGAAACTCTTTCCGGGCTATTGGCCAGTCCGTGTAATGGTCGATACCGGACTCACAACCGACGTAGATACGGCTCTCTCGTTGGTGTGGGCTACTGGATATCTTCTCCTCGTAGCCGTGCTCGCAATTGGTGTTTACTACCGAGCCACACAGGCGAGTTGATCACAAGAGAAATCAGTCATAAATGGAACAAAACAAGTCACGGGATCGTTCTGAAATCAAAGGTATCGGTGAGGGCGGTATTCTCTAATCCCCGAATCACTTGACCCCGGTGAGTTCACCCTCTCACGGTGGCAATCAGTTGGAGATGTCCTCATCAGTAGCATCTAATCGCTCACGGCGACGTCTATACTCCTCCTCGTCAATTTCGCCCCTGGCATAGCGGTTCTGGAGCGTTTTTCTGGCTGAGTCGTCGGTAGTCGATTGAGGAGATTTTTGGTTTCCAAGCCAGTAGAGCCCGCCACCGAGAACGCCCAGCATTCCGAGTACGCCACCAACAGCTGGTAGCCCTCCAACTCCACCTCCGTTGCGGCCACTCATCATTCCAGAACCACCTCGTCCCATCATTCCACCACCAGTATTCCCGCTTCCATCGCTGCTTGAGCCGTAGGCGACTGTACCCTGGTCAACAATCGCCTCACTCGATGGGACCTCTCCATCCGGGATTGAATCCTCCTCTGCCGGTCCGCCAGGACTGCCAACTACGATCCGTCCGACCATCCCAATCGACTTGTGCGGGATGCAGTAGTAATCATACGTCCCTGGCGTTTCGAACGTATATTCGAAGCTCCCGTCTGAGATCGTCCCACTATCGAAGGCGGAAGCGCCCTCCGGAATACGATCTGCGTACGCCGTAGCGGAATGTGCCCCCGCTGCGAGTTCAAATTGAACGGTTGTCCCGGGATCAACACGTAGGCCGATTGGGTCGAAGTAATTGTTTCCCATCTCCACGATGGGCGTCTCCTGTGCGTTCGCTGACTGAGCAAAGCCGGTGCTGGCGACTGCGCTGGCACCGACAATGCCTAAGAATTGACGTCGGCTGTGATGTGTCATGTTGTCTGGATCATTCTTCGGTGGGTAGCTACGCGCGATACTGGTGCGAAGACTTCGGACGTGACTCACTCCGAACTTGTCGTTTGTTCCCATTACTACTCATAACCATATGCTGAATCGAGCACACCATTTCGATGTAACGGAACGATGCTGCCGAACGGTTGGTTTCGATACCCTCGAGTCGATCCGCAGGTGTTCAAACGGGTGAAACGCGGTTTGGGTAGTGGTCACTCTGATTGTTCGAGCTTTTCTCGTCGGGCTTCGAACTCTTCGTCCGTGAGATCGCCACGAGCGTACGCCAGACGTAACTCTTCCATCGCGGGATTATGAGACGTCTGTGTCTCGCTCATCCGCCGGAAGATGAGATATCCACCGCCCAGAAGCGCAAGGAGGAAGATGACCGGGACGAGCATCCCGATGAGGGGCCACCAACCACCTGTGGTACCGTACTGGCCCATCATTCCTCCGTATCCCATCATCCCACCGAACCCCATACCCATTGTGAGCAAGGGAAGGAGGATGAACGCTCCGAGGACGATGAGCAGTATCGTCGTCGTATCCAGTTGATCCGATGATGCCATCAGAGATCAGGCCTCCGATGCGGATCCGAACTCGTCAGTTACGGCTGCCAGTACGCGGTCGAATCGTTCGCTGACCTCGGTCGCGACGGAGTCAAGCGCGTCGTTATCAGCGATCCCGACTAACTGTTCCGGGTCGACCGCACTCACCACGATGACGCCGCCATCGTTCTCGTAGACGATGACGTTACAGGGCAAGAGCGCACCGAGTTCAGTTTCTACACTCAACCCTTCGTATGCCAGCGGAGGATTGCACGCACCGAGGATGCGATACTGGCGGAACTCCTCACCGAGTTTCTCCTTGAGCGTCGCCTGAATGTCGATGTCACAGAGAACACCGAATCCCTCGTCTTTGAGCGCGGCATTCGTTGCGTCGACGACATCGTCGAACTCTCCATCAATCTTGGTTTGTATTGTGTAACTCATGTAATACTGTATCCTGTTTACGCACTTAAGCGTTCGGTCCCGTCGCCCCAACTGGCAGACGAGAATTTTTTCTCGACGATGCTCCTTCTATTTCGGTCATGGGCACTACTCGAGTTGCTTTCGTCGACGTTCGAACTCTTCATCGGAGAGTTCACCGCGAGCGTAACGCTCACGAAGAACCGAAAGCGGCCGACTATCACTCCTCTCAGAATCTCTGTTGAGGAGTGAGTAGACGAGATAGAGCGGGACGACGATTAGGAGCCCCATCCAAAGGAAGCTCCAGAGGCCCATTCCACCGCTGAAGACCCCCCAACCGCCGCTACCCATCATACCGCCGCCGTAGCCTCCACCACCGTGAGCCGCTGCGGTGCCCGTTGCTACAATCAACAGCGGAACCGCTAGTATTGCGATTCGACGAGTCGTCCGCCCGAGAGTGTTGGTGTAGTGTGTCATTGTGATCGTTGAGTCAGTAAGTCGAATATCTATCGTGTCAGACGAGGATCCGAACAGGGATCGTTAGCAGCCGTACCCCTGTCCGTTCATCCCCGTCGCGGTGTGATTGTCGTCCGCCATATCTTGGGCCATCTCGTCGACGGTCACGCCCATGTGCGCTTCCATCTCGTCAACGGCATTCGGGCCCATGTAGTCGGTCATGTGACCTTCCATCCAGGCCGCCCAGTCTGCTGCACTACCATCGGCTGGCGTCCCTTCAGCTGCCGTCTCGTTCCCCTGGATCGGTTCGTCACCGTGTGCGCTAACTACCGGGGCGGCAAACGCGAGTCCGACAATCGCGAGCACCACGAGCAGCCATCGTCCGAGGTTTCGGTTGGTCATTGTTTTTCGCCTCAAGTAGTCATACGGTGGGTTCGGAGTTATCTTCGTGGGAGTGAACTCAAACAGGAGAGCGTTCAAGAACGTCTATAACGCCATCTAAACGTTTTCTACTGACGGGATCGTTCATACCTGCCGAATTCGAAAGGATCAGAGGAATGGTGAGAGCAAAGGGGATCCGTCGAGACTGTTCACCTCATTGCGGCGATCCAGACAATAACCACGGTTCAGGCGGCGAGGGAGGCTCGGGTATTGCTGACCACGAACGAGATGGATCAGTTCCCTCGGAACTGGTGATACTGCCTCGTGAGTGCCTGACGATGGTAGAGGATTCCAATTGTCATGAGGAACAGAACGGTCGCAATTTCGTAGCCATACGCACCAAGCAATAACATCGTTGAAGAACCACTCAGTCCGCCTGCAAGTAGTACGGCAAACAACGGGCTAACGCAGGCAGGGCACGCCACAATCCCGACTATTCCTCCGACTGCCGACTGCGAGAAATCAAGCAATGCATCATAGACGAGATACGCCAGCGCGAACAGGCCAACCGCTTGGTAAGGAATGAGCGAGACCGTGATCAGGTCACCTGTATAGACGAAGACCGGACTCCATCCCAAAGATCGACCCCACGTTATTCCGAAGCCGCTTGGTCCAGTGAGCTGCCCGAAATGAGAGGTGCTCGGTCCAAGTAATCCTGAAAAATAAAACATCACGATGAGATATAGAGCAACGACAAGTGCGGCACCAATACGATACACTCGACGTTTCGTTACAGGTCGAGTGTGCCAGATCACCCAGACTGAGGCGGTGAACCAAATAAATGGAAGGACGAAATGGGTCCACCGGCTCCCCATATCTCCTGTGAAATATGCGTACACCAACCCGGCGATCAACTGTGCGGCGAGGAGGAGATTGAGCCACGTGCTTGACTTGAGAACCCGGCTAATGCGATCAGTTTCGAGTGTTGCTTGTGACATGATGGGTAGTGTTAGTATGAATTTCTACGTCTGTTAGTTCTGCAGGTCATCACTCGGATACACGCGGTAGGTTCGACCCTGTCGTTCCCGATACAGCAGCCCGCGCTCCTCGAGTGAACTCACGGTCTGGCTCACTTTACTCTTTGAGAACTCAGATCGATCCCGAAGTTCGATCTGCGTGATTCCAGGCGAGTTCAGGACGGGTTCAAGGACGCGTCGTTCATCATCCGGTAAGAGATCGAGAACGCGCGCTTGCGGATCCGATTCAGGATTGATAGGCGTCGCCGGCGAGGCGTCATCGTCTATCGATGTAGGCGTTGCCTCCGATACCTGATCGGGGTCGATGTGATCCGCTGAGTCGGTTGTCGAATCGATGAGATTCCCTCGAACCACGTAATAGATGCCACCGATACTGCCTGCGACCAGAAGGGTTCCAACCACGTACCAGAGAGGATCTGGACCGTGAATCGCCCCCATAGACGAGTCCATCATCGGCCCCATCGACTGCTCGATAGCGCGACGCTGTTGATAGGCCCGCCAACTGAGTAGTCCGCCAGCCAAGAGGACGAACCCAAGGAGCACACCAACGACGGTATCCGCTGGACGTTGGTTCATATGACATCCCCTTGTTTCGATATCTGACTGCTCATACAATCAATTTTGGCGCGACAGGTGTGACAATTGCGGATTGAAGGTGCGATGATGAAGTGCTTCACAGCGGATGAACCACAGTACATCTATCAGTGATCGTGATCGTGGTTTGTTATCTGCGGGCTTTGATCAGCAAATTCCGTGGGCTCTTCCTCGAATGCCCGCTTACAGGTCTTCGAGCAAAAATAGTACGTCATTCCATCATTGGACGCACTCGGCCCCTCATCGTCGGTCCGCATACCACACACCGGATCACGATACTGACCTGGTGCGCCGATTCCACGTCGGTAGACATACAGGAGGAACCCGGAGAGCGCGAAGGCGATAATATTGAGGTAGAACGTGTAGTTGAGCTCGAAGTACGTCTGTTCGGTCGCCGTCTCGCCACCGGCCAGATCTGGTACGATGCCGAGGGCGTCGAACAGCAACTCCATGAGGAAGCCAGTGAACGCCATCGTCACGAAGAAGACGCCAAGGATGTACAGCATGATCTTCCAGCCGTAGTACTTCCGGTAGACGTTCAGCACGGGCACGGTGATGAGGTCGGCGTAGACGAACGCGATGATCCCGGCGAAGCTGACGCCACCGCCCCACAGCGCGACGGCGAACGGGACGTTGCCCATACTGCCGACGAAACTGAGGACGGCGATGATGACGCCCATGACGGCGTTCTCGGCAGTCACGAGCAGGCCGTCGCCCTGAATGAACAGCGTGTTCCACACCCACTGCGGGACGAAGACGATGACGAACCCAGAAATAAGGAAGCCGGCGATGACGTCCTTCCAGATCATCGACCACTCCTTGCGGTACTGGTTCCCAACTTTGTACCAGCCACCCCACGACAACAACTCGTCACGCCACCCGCCGCGACTCGACGTCTCCTGGCGGTAGGTCTCCATACAGCCCTCCGAGCAGAATTTGAGCGTCTCACCGCCGTCAGTCGTGAGCGTGTACTCGTCTTTGCCTTCCATCCCGCAGGTCGGGTCTTCGGTGACGCCCGCCTCACGGTCGCGCTCGTTGAGCGTTTCTCGAACTTCGGCAAAGAGATTCTCGGGAAGCGTGAGGTGGACGATCACCGCCATCACGGCGATGAGGATGAGGCCACCCAGCAGTTCCGCTAGGAGGAACTCCCAGCCGAGCAGAATCAGAATCATCAGCCCGAGTTCTACGATCAGATTCGTCGACGCGAACATGAACGCGAGAAAGTTGACCGCGTGCGCCCCCTTCTTGAACAAACCTTTCCCGATGGCTACGGCACCGAAGCTGCACCCACTGCTCGCCGCCCCGAACGCAGTCGCCTTGGTGAGCCCGCTCAGATCACCGTCGCCCAGCACCTGTGCCATTCGCTCCTTGGAGACGTAGACCTGGACGAGACTCGTGATCGTGAGTCCCATAATGATCGCCCACGCCGCCGTCCAGAGGAACCCAACACCGATTCGGAGGGCTTCGAAGATGCCCTCGACCATCGTCACCTGCATAGATGTATCGTCGTACGGATCATCTTTTGCAGTTTTCCTTCAGATAGTTCAGGTTAGAGCCGTTGAGAGTGTGAATTCAAAAGATTAGCGGTGGGTGGAACACGCAGGTCGAAGGCACAACCGCATTGAATAGTTAGGACGTAGTATTACTTGAGACCCAAACTCACGGAGGGATCACAATATGCCGACAAATTCAGACGACACGCGACTTGTTACGCTCCTCCTCGTTATCATCGGCGCCGTATTCATCGTCCCACTGTTCTTCATGGGCTTCGGGATGATGGGATTCGGCCCAATGATAGGCGGGATGTGGGGCGGTCACATGTGGGGTGACGGGACGATGCCTGGCTGGATGTTCATCGTCGGCATCGTGATGCAGCTACTGTTCCTCGCTGCCCTCCTCGGCGGTGGCTACCTCATCTACCGTGCGATTACGGGAAGTGAGAGTAGCTCAGACCAAGCCCTCGAGGAGCTCCGGCTCGCCTACGCCCGCGGAGAGCTGACCGACGAGGAATACGAACAGCGACGCGAAGCACTCGAACGAGATACCTGATTTCCACCCGGGAAACTTGAACGATGACCGGATTCTCCGACCGCCGTCAAGAGTCAACGCATCTGCAGCTTCCACCGTGGCTCGACCGATACACGACGCTGGGACTGTACGGACTACTCGTCGGGACAGTCCTCTGTCTGGTCGCGTTCCTCACGAATCCTGTTCCCGACCCCTCGTTCCCGTGGGCGACGCTGCCCGAGTCTCTACGATTACCGATTACACAGCCCCGCATCGAGCACTGGCCAGTGACCTACACTATCGGCATCTGGCTGTGGGTTTTCTGCTTCCCCGCACTCTTCCTCGCCGGATACCGGCGATACGGTGACAGGAGCCGTGGGGCAGCAGTATGGCTCGTCGGGTTGCCGACCCTGGCGATGCTGGGCTGGACCACGTACTGCCGGTTCTTCTGGCCGAAACTCCATCCTCCGACTTGGAACGCCCCAGCCTACACGTTCGTTTGCTGGCTGTACTGTTCGACCTACGACGTGCTCTGGAGCAACACGGCATACACAATTGCGCTATTCGGCATCGTCGCGACGCTCCTCGTCGTGCGACACCAGGATACAGACCGATATGCCCTTCTCGGGTTCGGGTTCCTCGCACTTCCGCTCGGATTACCGGCCCTGCACGAAGGGTATCGACGGGTGACGCGAACCAAGAGCTGAGGAACTGTGACGGGTGGCTTTGCAGCTCTGCGGGGGACATCTGTGGGTGATAATGCGGACTGGTGATTGGCATCACTCAGTACAGCCCGAGGAAACGTTATCCGTGGGAGCCTCCTCAACACAAGTATGTCGACGACCGTCTCAACACCCGAAACAGACGAGACGTGTGCGTACTGTGAATCCCGAATCTTCGACCACGACCCCATCTGCGTCCGCGACTGCGATGATGACTGTGGCTCGCCCAAGTACTTCTGTAACTACGCCTGTCTCTCCGCATATATCGACGAAAACAACCTTACTACCGGCAATGCGTGTGAGTGGACTCCCGACGACACCAGCTGTTGCTGATCGGTCCGTTCGAAGCCTTCAGAGACCATTATTCACGGAATCCGAGTAACCGAAGCCCGTTCAGTGAAACGAGGACGGTGGACCCCTCGTGGCCGACCACGGCCAGCGGCAGGGGGATGCCTCGCAACAGAATCGTCCCAACCATCAGGGCGATCGCACCGAAGGCGATTGTGAGATTGACCGTCAACGTCCGGCGCGTCCTGCGACCGAGTCCGAGCACGTAGGGGATCTTCCCGATGTCGTCGCCCATCAAGACGACGTCAGCCGTTTCGAGGGCAACGTCGGTCCCGGCGCCACCCATCGCGATCCCGAGCGTCGCCGTCGCCAAAGCGGGTGCGTCGTTCACCCCGTCACCCACCATCGCCACGTTCTCGTATCGCTCAACCAGGTCTTCGATAGTTGCCACCTTCTCTTCCGGCAGCAGTTCCGCCTGTACCTCGTCGATACCGACTTCGTCGGCGATCTGCTGGGCGACACGTTCGTTGTCGCCGGTCAGCATAACGATGTGCTCCACACCGAGAGACCGGAGATCCTCGATCATCTCTGCAGCCCCCGGCCGGACCGTGTCGGTGAACGCAAGCCATCCCAGTACCGTGGCGTTGCCAGCGTGCTCGCGGGCGACAAGGACACTGGTCTTCCCCTCCGCCTCCAGGGTCCGAAGCCTGTCGAGACCGGGATCGAGTCCCTCGATCGCAGCGTCTTCGAGAACCGTCTCGACGTAACTCCGATTCCCGATGTGGATGGTTCCGTCGTCGACGTCGGCGCGCACGCCTTTCCCGGCCTCCGACTGAAACCGTCGCGCGTCGGGGACGTCGAGGGCGCGGGCTTCGGCTTCCGAGACGGTCGCACGAGCCAAGTGATGCTCCGAACGGGCCTGGACGGAGGCTGCGAGCGAGAGCAGTTCGTCGGACGTCAGTGACTCATCCGCGAGGCCATCCCGGACGAACACGTCCGTCAGCTGTGTCTCGCCCCGCGTGAGGGTGCCCGTTTTGTCGAATGCGACCGCGTCGATGTTCGCCGCCGCCTCGACGTGTTCGCCGCCCTTGAACAGGACGCCCTGCCGGCCGCCGGAGGCGATCGCCGACAGCACCGCTGCCGGCGTGGAAATGATGACCGCACACGGCGACGCAGCGACCATCAGGGTCATCGCGCGGTAGAACGTGCTGGTGAACTCGCTTCCAAGCGCGAGCGGGATGGCGATCGCCGCGATCGTGAGTCCGAACACGCCGAGGACGTACGGCTGCTCGAGACGGTCGATGAGCCGCTGTGTCGGCGCCTTCTCGCTCTGAGCACGCTCGACCATATGGATGAGACGGCTGATCGCCGACTCGTGGGCCTGCCGCGTGACCTCGATTTCGAGGCTGCCGCTCTCGTTGATCGTCCCCCCGAACACCTCGTCACCGGGTTCCTTCGGCACGGGGACGGACTCACCGGTGAGCGACGCCTGATCGACCGTCCCCTCGCCGGACGTGACGACGCCGTCGAGCGGGATTCTGTCGCCGGGACGAACGACGAACACGTCGCCCACGGCGACGTCGTCGATGGGAACGGTGACTTCCTCCCCGTCGCGTAGCACCTGCGCTTCGTCCGGTCGCATCTCGACGAGGGACTTGATCGCTCGGCGTGAGCGGCCGATGGCGTAGTGCTGGAGCGTATTTGAGAGCGAGAACAGGAAGAGGAGCATCGCGCCCTCGAACGGGGCGCCAATCGAGAGGGCACCGAGTGCCGCGACGATCATCAAGAGGTCGATGTCGACCGCACGGTGGCGCAGCGTCTCGACCGCGCCTTTGAGCCCGTACCAGCCACCGAAGACGTATGCGACGCCGTACCCGGCCCACATGAGAAGCTGAGGTCCTTCGAGCCACCCCGTCACCAGGCCGACGGCCATCCCGAGGAGGGTCAAGCCGACGAACACGGCCTCCTGCCTGAGTTCCGAGCGGGTACTCACCTCATCCGTTGCTGTCTCAGATTCGTCCTGAATCGACACGTGGCGGTCGCGGACAGCGTCTCGAATCGTTTCTTCTGAGATGACGCTCCCCTCGTAGGTGATCCGGGCGTCCCCTGTTCGAAACGAGACGTCGACATCGTGGACGCCGGAGAGACGCCTGAGATGTCGTTCAAGTGCCCGTGCTCCCGCGTCGCCCCGACCACCCCGTCGTTCAATGTGGATCGTACACGTCGAGAGAGATGGAGATTCAGTAACAGCCACGTTCTCGGTACCTATGAGTTGGTTTGATTTCACGTTTGAGGTGGGCCCACGAGCATTCATCCGATCCTAATCCCGGCACACGAGTCGAGGCTTTCATCCAATGATGGTTACCGGGATCTGTGCTCGGCGAGTGACTGTCTCGGCAACACTTCCGAGGAACGTCCGGTCTAGACCTGACCGACCGTGGCTCCCCATAACGATCTGGTCGATGCCGTTGTCGGCAGCGTAGTCGAGAATCTCACGCGCTGGTTTCCCGACTTCAGTGACTGTAGCAAGCACAATATCGTGGTCCGCCGCGAGATCCGTCGCAGTCGTGTGAATCTCGGTCGCCCGCTCTTGGGCGGTATCGTACCAGTCCTCTGCGACTGGCAAGCCACCGGCCTCTACATCGATTACCGAATCGATCGGGTTGATGACGTAAATGGTGGTAATCGTGGCGTTCGGAAAGGTCTCGAGTGCGTAAATGAGTGCACGCTCGGCAAGCGGGGAGCCGTCCAAGGCGACGAGAATGTTGTCAGGCATGCGATAGAGTTCGAGAGGTGTTGAGAAGAGTGTAGTGCCGAAAACTCGGCACTGGGAGTACCGTTAATTACCCATCAATTTCTGAGAGCGCCTCTGTTGCAACGTCACCGAGTTCTCCGGCCTCGATGTGCGAATATCGCTCCCGAACCATCTCCTCCGAGTTATCGAGATAGCGAGCCGCAACAGTGTACCCGAACGCCCGGACTAGCACCTCGCCCATTCCACGTCGACCACCGTGGGGCGCGAGATAGTCGTGTTTCGGATGAGCGATGTCGATCTCTGCAGCCTCTGAGAGCCGTTGGAGAATCGACCGTGCGCCGTCCGTCGTGATCGATGGCGGTCGGATATCTTCATCAAGCGCCAGCAGGAGGTCGCGAGCGTACTCCTCACGCCGCTCAGTAATTGCTTCTGGGCGTTCCCCTCGGTCGGCGAGATCATCCTGGACGAGCCCTGCGAGCGTCCGTTGGTCGAACGTCGGAAACACGGGCCAGCGCTCCGTCGGTGGGTCCATCAGCTGGCGATAGCTCCGTAGCGGCGAAATCACCGGGTCGGGGAGACTCGCAGCGTCCCATTGCTGTTTCTTCCGGTAGACGTCCATACTCCCGTCGTCGAGGGAGAGATCCTCCCAGCGGACGCCACGCCGTCGCGGATCGTTCGGATCGCGGACGAGTTCGCCGACGCGGACGGCGGTGTACGCTAGGACGAACACCAGCGCCCGGTCACGAGCCGCCTTCAGCGCCGCGTAGCGCGCTCGCTGCTTATCGATGGGGTCAATATCCTCCGAAAGTGTCGTGTACGCCTCGACGGCGTCGCGGGCCCGTTCGTCGACGTGGCGGGTGAGGGCGTGGCGCTGTTCGGACGTCCAGGCCTGCTGGTCGCCGGGCTTGCGGCCGTCGTCCTCTGGCAGCGGCGCCATCGCACTCGCTCGCTGCGCGTAGTGTGCCTCGAGATACCCTTCGTTGACGCACCAGCCACACCAGGCAGAGATATAGCGGTAATAGGTTTGTACCGTGTTCTGCTTGAGTCCCCGATCGCCCACGAGATGCCGGGCGTACTCCCGGAAGACGCGTTCATCGAGATCTTCGAAGGTGGGTTGGCGGTCGACGTCATCGGGGACGATCCCGGTCCAGTCGTCGCCGCGGTCGCCAGCGGCCCACTCGGCGAACCGCTCGAGCTCGCGTGCAGCGTTTCGTCGATAGTTCCCGCCGTCGCCACCGCGGCCTTTCCCCTTGTCCTGGAGGTAGCGCTCGAAGGAACTCGCGAGTGACTGATTAGTGCGTTCTCGAGGTGTCATGGTTCTTCGTTCGCGTACTGGTAAGTCGGACGGACGTCCTCGAGGAGCGCTTCGACGATTTCCCAGAGGATTAGGGAAGGAGTCTCGTATTCAAATGTGATCCCCCAGCGGTCCTCCGTATTGGCGGCAGAGTACTGGAAATGCGCCCGTCCGAGATCGGGATGGTCCTCGTCCTGGTGCCAGCCGGCGTGAAAGCCCGTGTTCGGATCGGTGTAGTTGATACGGAACCAATCGTGTGGGTCCTGTCGATACCACTTGACGGTCAGTTCCGGCGAATCAGGGCCCGTTGGGGGATTAAGGCGGGCTGGATCAAAAACCGCCCGCAGCTGCTTGGCCTCGATATCGTCAGGAACGTACTCGACGGCCGTGATCTGGGGGACACGGTCGAGGACGTCCCGCTTCAATTGGGCGTAGAGGTTCGCGTTCGGGTCACCACCTGGATGCGGGACAGACATCCGTTAGCTGCTGGCCTCGGCAGGCTCTGTCGTTGGAGCGAGGAAGTCCCATTCGCGGATGGCGAAGCCAACGATCTGGATACGCCGTTGAAGGTGCTCCCACTCGCGGGCGATTTCACGGCGCCGATCTTCCTCGTCACCGTCAAGGGATTCGTCAGCGAGCGTCCCGCGAAGCTGGTTCGGTGACTCGACGCCGAATTCGTCCTCCCAGTCGCGGATCTGCGTCTTCATATCGGCGAGACGGTCCGTAAGCTCCTCGACAGTGTGTCCGCTGTCTCGAAGGCGCATCGCCTCCTGCATCGCTTGGCGGCGATAATCAGGGTAATACGTCGTGTGAGTACCGCTTTCGTCACGGTGGAGGATGCCATCGTCGACGAGCCGATCGAGGACGCGCTTAGTTGGTTCGTGTGACCAGCCCGCTTCGGAGGCGATCCAGTTGGCCGTCTGTGGCTCCGACAGCTGCCGAGCAACCATCCGCACGCGGTCTTCACCCGTGGTCTGGCGTTCCATCAGGCCCTCGGAGTTCGATTCGTCTTCGGTCATACAACACCCTTCGGACTGTGTCTTAATATAGATTGAGGTCATTAGTCCTATATCGAATCCTCTTTTTCGCCATCGCCCTGATCTCAGCTGAGGGTAGCCAGAGCAAACTCGGAGCCCGGTCTTGGCGGCTCTACCCCGGGGGAAGCGCCGTCGTGAGGTGGTTACAGCATTCGTGCTTACCCGACGGCGGCGGGGTACTTCAAAGTGGTCGTGATTACTATACTAATCATGACCAAATAGAATATTCCTAATACCGTCAAATTCGACAGATTTGAGGGCTGTAGAGCGTATATCGGCAGGTGTAAATCATATACCGCTATATCATTTTCCTGGCGTCGCTTCAGGCCAACGGATTTCAGCTGTGGTCAACTCATTTACCCCGATTTTCGACGGACGGCGGGAGGACTAATCATACCGGTTTGGAACTTAGAGAATGCTGTGAGACGA